>JBNLCM010000105.1:0-25311 GCA_050303815.1 Rhodocyclaceae bacterium | reverse complement strand
TACATCCAGCTCGCCACGCCGGACGCGATGCGTGGCCGCGTGGGGGCGGTAAACGGCTTGTTCATCGGTGCGTCCAACCAGCTGGGGGAGTTTGAATCGGGCGCGACGGCGGCGTGGCTGGGCACCGTGCCCGCCATCGTGGCAGGCGGGATCGGAACCCTGCTCGTCGCCGCCGTCTGGATGCGCCTGTTCCCCTCCCTGGCTCGTCTCGACCGACTGCCGAGTGGCGACACCTGACGGTCAGGCCGCTGGCCGGCGCCGCAGGCACTACGCGAGACGGCGTGTGTAGAGGCCCTCGAAGGCCCGCTTGGCCCAGTGCAGTGCGATGCCGCCCGGCACCACCATGCCCCGCTTCTCGCTGCGATAGACCAGGGTGCCGCCGTCGAGTGAGTCGATGATGCACATCAGCTCGGGCCGCGGTCTCACGCGGGCCGCGTGGCCGTCCAGTGCCAGCAACAGGTTCTCGGCAGCCGCCCGGGCCTGCAGTTCGGCCATGTGCGCCTGCTTTGGCAGCCAGTCGGGACCCGGGTAGCTCCCGGCGTCGCCGGCGACGAAGGTCCTGTCCGTACCAAGAACCTGGCACTGGGCATCGGCCGCCACGAAGCCTCCGGGTGATGTCGGCAGGTCGCTGCCCACCAGCCACTCGGGCCCGGTCATGCCCGGCATGAAGAGGGTCAGATCCGCGTCGATGGCGCCGTGCTCTGTCTGGACGCCCCGGGGCGAGAAGGCCATCGGCCTGGCCCCCAGGTGGGTCGTGATGTCGCGGCGGGCCATTTCCGCCAGCAGACCGTCGACGGCCTTTTCGCCCAGGCGTGCGCCGGGGCGTTGCGCGGGGCTGAAGAACGACAGGGCCACATGGCGCCGCAGGTGTTGTCGCCTCAGCCAGGTATCGACGCCGAACAGAAGCTCGAACATCGGGCCGCCCCGCATCGCGCCGGGCTCCTTCGGGTTGCTGCCGAAGCCCATGGCGATGCGGCCGGAGCGGATGCGGCCGAGGCGTTCGCGGATGGCCAGGGCCGCGTCGACGCCCTGGCAGAGGGTCAGCGCGTGCTCGATACCCGGCAGCGTGCGGAGGAATCGGCCCCCGGTGGCGATCAGCAGGGCGTCGTTGCGGATCTCGCCGTCTTCCGTCAGAACGAGGCGGCCGCTTTCGCGCACGGCGGCGACCCGGCCGGGGATGAAGTTCACCCGGTGGCGTACGAGGAAGGGCGCGAGGGGGTACACCAGCTCATCGGCGGCGCGCAGGCCGGTTGGCACCCAGATGAGGCTCGGCAGGAAGACGAACTCGGGGCGCGGCGCGAGCAGCGCGATGCGGAGGTCCGGCGCACGCCGCCGCAATTCGCGGATGGCGGCCAGGGCGGCGAAACCCGCGCCGAGGATGAGAACATGGGCTGCGGGCTGGGTCATGGCGGCGGACTCGTCGAGACGGTCGGGATGGCCTCATGATAAGCAATATCAGTAAACGCTGATGAATTTCTGACGCTGGCTTGACCTGACGCAAAGGCTGCGGACAATCGTGGCAGTGTGACTGACAGATAAGGCAGAAGCCGTGTCCGACCGTGCCGACCCGCCCGCTGAGCTGCTTTCCTACCTCGATGGCCTGCCCGAGGCCTTCGTGGTGTTTGATCGCGACTACCGTATCCGCGCGGCCAACGCGGCCTATCGCCGGCAGCACGCCGGTGATCGGCCGGTGATCGGCCGTCACTGCTATGAGGTCTCCCATCATTACCGGCTGCCCTGTGACCAGGCCGGCGAGAGCTGCCCGCTCGCGCGCTCGCTGGCATCCGGCCAGAGGGAACGGGTGATGCACCTGCACTACACGCCGCGCGGTGAAGAGTATGTGGACATACGACTCTCGCCGGTTCGCGACGCGACGGGCGAGATCCGCTTCTTTGTCGAGCGCATGGTGCCGCTACCGGCACGCGGGACGACCGCTTCGGACGGCGCGATGATCGGGCGCGCACCGGCCTACCAGACCATGCTTTCGCTGGTGTCGCGGGTCGCTCCGAGCGAGGTGACGGTCCTTCTGCAGGGTGAATCGGGCACCGGCAAGGAGCTGGTCGCGCACGCGATTCATGGTGCCAGCCTCCGTGCTGACAAGCCCTTCGTTGTCGTCGACTGTTCCGGTCTGCCCGAGACCCTGATCGAGAGCGAACTCTTCGGTCACGAGCGTGGCGCCTTCACCGGGGCAAGCGCGAGGCGAACGGGCCTGGTCGAAGCCGCGCGGGGCGGGACGCTCTTTCTCGACGAGCTGGGCGACATTCCGCTCGCGGTGCAGGTCAAGCTGTTGCGGCTGCTGGAGGCCGGCGCCTACCGACGGGTTGGGGGAACCGAGCTGCTGCCCGCCGACGTGCGTGTGATCTCGGCGACCCATCGACCGCTGAGCGAGATGGTGGCCGACGGTCGCTTCCGGGAGGATCTCTACTACCGGGTGAGTGCCTTTCCGATCACCGTGCCGCCACTCCGGGCAAGGCGCGAGGACATCGCCGAACTGGCAGCGCTCTTCCTGCAGCGGCTGGCGCCCGAGCGCCGCCTCGCACTGGGCCCGCAGGCGCTGGCCGCGCTGGCCCGCTACCGGTTTCCGGGCAACATCCGCGAACTGCGCAACCTGCTCGAGCGGGCCGCCCTGATGTGTGACGGGGATGTCATCGAGCCCGTCCACCTGCCCGAGGAGATCGTCAGCAACGACGCCGGGAAGGCGCCGCAATCAGCGCCCCTGGCCGAGGCAGAAGGCGTTGCCCTTGGCCGCTTGCTGGCGGCCCACTCGGGGTCCCGCAAGGCCCTTGCGGTGCAACTGGGAATCTCCGAGCGGACACTCTACCGAAAGCTGCGGGCGCACGGTCTGGCGGGGCGCCGCGCCGGCTGACGCTGACGTCGTCGGACTGACAATCTGCTGCCATACATGGCAGTTTGCGGGGCCGGGAGTCACTGCGGATGCGCCGCGGAGCGTCATGAGCGTCTGCGCTTTCAAGGGCTTGCGATCTCAGGACGGGATTGGCATGGCTGATGCATTGGAAGGGGCAGGCAGATCCGGGATCCCCCACGCGGGTGCCCGGCTCGAGAGTCACCTCCTGTTCCCCACGGGGCCCGCGTGACCCCCCAAACCCCCCTCCCGGGTCTGCCATCTCCCTCGATGGGACTGACCGCGACGGCCCCGGCGGGCCGCGCTTGCTCCCGTCGTGTTGGCCCGGCTAGAGTGAGCCTTCCATCAACGAGGCCTCGCCATGACGACCCAGGACCAGGACAGGGAGCTGCTCGAGCAGATCCGGGCGCTCTTCAACGAACGGATTCCGTTCAACAAGGTGCTCGGTCTGGCGATCGATTCCCTTGACTACGACCAGCCGAAGGTGCGCTTCGAGATGCGCCCCGAATTGGTGGGCAACTTCCTGCGCGGCAACCTTCACGGCGGCGTGATCTCGGCCGTCATCGATGTGACCGGCGGACTCGCGGCATTTCTCGGTGTCCAGAAGCGGCTATCCGACGAACCGCTGGCCTCCAAGCTGGAGCGATTCGGCGCGCTGGGGACGATCGACCTGCGCGTCGATTACCTGCGGCCGGGATTTGGCCAGTGGTTCGAAGCCACCGGCTACGTCTTGCGGACGGGAAACAAGGTTGCCGTCGCACGCATCGAACTGCACAACGACGAGGACAGCCTCATTGCCGTCGGGACCGGGGCCTACGTGGTGGGCTGACGGATCACGCCGCGCGGCGGCGCGAGCTGCGAGGCGGTTCGCCGCCCGGCTGCCCGCTGGTCACGTGGCCTGTGCCCGTGTGCGCCGATCGACCGGGACAACCGCTCGCTACCGCGCGGGGGCCGGCAGGGCGCGGCAACCGGCCGACTCCGGTGCACCGGTGAACTGCAGCCGGGCGGTGTCGCCGTCGCGGGTCAGGCTCAGCTCGCTGCACTGGTAGCGTAGTCTCTCGCCGTCGCGTTGCAGGCGGAAGTGCATGCCGTCGATGGCCACCACGGCGTCGCTGCCGTCCGCCGCAAAACGGGCGGCGAACGCACGGCCGTCCGCGCAGCGGTAGTCGGTCCAGACCGGCTGAAGCGGGGCTTGTCCGCAGCTGGCCAGCGCGAGCGCGCCGCCCAGGGCGGCCAATGCTCGGATCATTGATCCCATATGGGTCGAACCGGTAGTGAATTGGGTATATTAGCGGCGGATGAGACAAAACGACACAGTCGGGTTTGCCATAGGCAGGCGCAAACAGCGGCTATCCGCAGGCCCACGTTCGGAGGACGCCGATGGCGGCCCTGCCCAAGCTCGATGACCTCAGGGTCGGTGGCGTGCTACCAAGCCCGAAGGGGGTTGCCTTGGCCGTCATGGAACTGTGCCAGCGCGACACCGCGACCATGGACGAGGTGTCGCGCACGGTCATGACGGACCCGGCCCTGTCGGGAAAGCTGATCCACCAGGCCAACGCCGCGGCTACGGGGGGCCGCCCGGTGGTAGCCGTCAATGAGGCGGTCCGTCGACTCGGCCTGGGCCTCGTGAAGCAACTGGTGCTCGGGTTCTCGCTGATCGACGAATTCGGCGATGGTTCCTGCGAGGCCTTCGACTACCAGCAGTTCTGGTCGCATTCCTTGCTGATGGGCCTGTCGATGCAGACCATTGCCCGCGTCAGCCGGATGGGGCCGCCCGACGATCTCTTCGCCTGTGGCCTGCTGGCGCGCGTTGGCCGGCTCGCGTTGGCGACCGCCTACCCGACGGACTATTCGGAGATCCTCGTCGCGTCCAGGGATCTGACGGCGGCCGAGCTGGTCGAGGCCGAGCTTGAGAAGCTGCATATCGACCACAATCGGCTCGGTGCGGCGATGCTTGGCGAATGGGGCTTTCCGCCGGCCCTGGTGGAGCCCTTGCTGTTTCACGAAAAGGGCCTCGACGCGCCGTTCGCGGAGGGCTCCCGCAGTTTTCAGATCTGCCAGGCGCTCAATCTGGCGGCCCGCATCGGCGACCTCGGCCTGGCCCCCGAGTTTGCCCGCCATGCCCTGGTGGCGGAGCTGCTCACGGTGGCTGGCCGTATTGGCATCCTGTCGGAGGATCTGGGCGCCTTGCTCGATCCCCTGATGGAGAGCTGGGGGGCGTGGGGCGAACTGCTCAAGGTCCCGACCGCCAGCCTGCCGCCGTTCGCCGTCCTCGCCGACGGGCCGGCGCCGCGACACGGACCCGACCTCGACGGCCCGCCGCTGCGTGTGATGGTGGTGGACGACGAAGGGGCGACGCGGCAGTTGATGCAGGCCTGGCTCCAGGGCGAGTGCGGCCACTCGGTTGTGGTCGCACCCGATGGGCGCAGCGCCCTGGCGCTGGCACTCGAGCATCGCCCGCAAGTCGTGCTGACCGACTGGCTGATGCCGGAAATGGATGGTATCGAGTTGACGAGGGCGCTACGGGCCACCGACTGGGGGCGCTCCATCTACGTGATCATGCTGACCGCACTGGGTTCCGAGGACCAGCTCGAGACCGCTTTCGCCGAGGGCGTCGACGACTACCTGACCAAGCCCTTCAGTCAGCGCGCCCTGCGGGCCCGGCTGATGGCGGCCGGCCGCTATGTGCGGCTGCAGGAGGACTGGGCGCGCGACCGCGCGCAATTGAAGAGCATTGCGTCCGAGCTGGCGGTCAGCAACCGCAAGCTCGAGCGGGCGGCCCTCACCGACGCTCTGACCGGGCTGCCGAACCGGCGTGCGGCAATCTCGATGCTGGGGCAGGCCTGGAGTGCCAGCCGGCGCAGCGAGCATCCCCTGTCGGTGATGATGGTCGACATCGACCGGTTCAAGTCGATCAACGACCGGCATGGCCACGCGGGCGGCGATATGGTGCTGACGGCGGTGTCACGGCTGTTGCGCACGTCGGCCCGCAAGGATGACTGGGTTTGCCGGACTGGCGGCGAGGAGTTTCTCGTGATTTGTCCCAACGCGCCCCTCGAGGCCGCCGCCCAGTCGGCCGAGCGCCTGCGCAAGACGGTCGCCAGCAAGGCGCTGACGATCGATGGCAAGACCTTCGAGGTGACCGTGAGCATCGGCATCGCGAGCCGGGAGGCCGACACCGTCGATGCCGATGCGCTCGTGAGCCGCGCCGACGAAGGCCTGTATGAGGCCAAGGCCGCGGGCCGAAACCGCTGCTGCCTAGTGCGCGCGGGCCGCAAGCTGCTCGGGCCCGCCTCGGGTCTGTAGACAGGTGTCCGGTGGTCGCGCTGGGGTCTGCCGGGTCTGAGAACAAGGCGGGCCGATGCGGCCCGGGTGTGGCCCCCTGGCAAGGCGGCGCGACGCCATCATCGGGCCCGGCAGGCCCCGGCTCAGGGGCCTGAGGTTGTGAGCCCGCACAACCTCGATGCGCGCATCGCCAAGGGGCCCCCCTTGGCGTCTTCCCGCGCCGCGCTGCGCAGGCGCACCGCCTCGCCGCGATTCGCCATGGACACGACCGCAGACCCTAGCGAGGAACGTCGTCGGGAAAGATCCGGCGGTTGAGGGCCGTGCCTGCGTAGCCGAGCCATGGCAATCCCACGCACAGGAGTGGCGGCACGAGCAGGCTTGCGAAGATCGTGGTGGCCAGCAGGGTGGCCCACGCGCCGTGGACCAGTGGGCTCGTCGCGACGGCCTTCACGCTTGCCATGATGGCGCGCACCAGCGACGCTTCGCCGCGCAGCAGCAGCGGGATCGAATGGGCACTGACGGCGAACACGACGTTGGCCAGCACGAACCCCATGAGGCCGGAAAAAAGGTGAAAGCGCGCCGTGTTGCCGTCTGTGGGAAGGACGTGCCTCAGTGTGTCGCGTCGCTCACCGATCATGAAGCTGTAGAGCGTGCCAGCGTCGGTCAGCCAGATGAAATGGATCAGCAGGCAGAACAGGACGATGGCCCAGAGTCCGCGGGGTGCCGCGGCGAGTCGCCTGCCGACGGCGCCGATCGTCGGGCGCTCTCCTGCGGCGACCGCCAGCGCCAGGCTGGCCAGGGCGGCCATGGCGACCGGACCGACCAGCAGGAAACCACCGGCCAGTGCGGGAACCATCGGCGCCAGGCCCTGGCGCAGGGCCAGGGCGGACAGGACCAGCCCCACCGCGAGCGCGAGCGTGCCTGCCAGCAGGCTGATCGCCGGACAGCGACGGAAGATGTGCCAGCCTTCCGCGAGGACCAGGGCGAGTTCGCGCGGGGTGATCGGGCGCGGCGGGGTGTCGGTCGGCCTCACGCCGGCTGAACCTGCCAGAGCGCCGGGTCGTCCCAGTGGTCCAGCAGCAGGCGCCGGAGGCGGTCCTGCCACAGCGCGCCAAAACGGTTTCGCTCGGCGGCCGTTGCGCGCCCGGTCAGGCAGCGGGGCAGCAGCTCGCTTGCCTCCGGATCGGCCGGCACGCGCTCCAGCCATGCCGCCAGCGCCACGGTGGCGCCCTGGTCCCGCTGCAGCGTGAAGGCGATCCTGTCCGCGCTGCCTGCCGCGAAGGCCAGACGGCCGAAACGACTGTGCTGGCCCGCCAGGCCCTTGAAGCCACCATCACCGGCCGCCCCGGTGAGCAAGGTGACGATCGAGGCCACCACGCCGGTGGTGCCGGCATCGCAAGGCGTCGGGAAGCGTGCCCGCATCGCGCCGCGTTCGGCTTCGCCGCCCGGGAACAGCGCCTCGATTCCCTTGACGGTCAGGGCGTAGGCCGCCGCCACGGTCGGGCAGGCATGGCCTGCCAGGCGGACCGCGTCGTCGAAGCCGTAGTCGAGCCAACCGTCGTCGGTGGCGCCGAAGAGGCCGGACAACGGATCGCGCAGCCGGATGCGGGGGATTCGTGCATAGAAGCCGGGAAATGCCATGGGGGCGACCTTCAACGGGAGATGGCTGCAGTCTCCCGATTCGGCGCGCCCGCCGACATGATCTGGCTCAAGGCTGGCACGCCGTCGGCCATCTTCAGGCGACGAGGCTCGCGTAGAGCATCGGCAGGCGGGTCGGGAGCTCCTCCGGCTTGCGGATCACGGTGAACCCGTCGACGCCGAAGACGTGGGGTAGGTAGTCGGCACCTTCGTGATCGATGGTGACGCAGAAGGGGCGGATCCCCTGCTGGCGCGCCTCGAGCACGGCCATCCGGGTGTCCTCGATGCCGAACCGGCCTTCGTAGTGGTCCATGTCGTTGGGCTTGCCGTCGGTCAGGATCATCATCAGGCGCAGCGCATTCGGCTGCTCGGCGAGCAGTCGGGTGGACTGCCGGATGCCTGCGCCCATGCGCGTGTAGTAGCCGGGCTTGAGCGCAGCAATGCGGCCGCGCGAGACCGGCCCGTGCCGTTCGGCGAAATCCTTGATGCGGTGGAAGCGGACGTGCTCGCGCTTGAGTGACGAGAAGCCGTAGAGACCAAAGCGGTCGCCGGTGGCAGCCAGCGCCTCGGCGAGCAGCATCAGGCTGTCGCGGATCACGTCGATGACGCGCTGCTCGTTGCTGACATGGGCATCGGTGGACAGGGACAGATCCGCCAGCACGAGGCAGGCGAGGTCCCGCTCGCGGCGCTCGCACTTGAGGTACTGGCGGGCTTCGGCGTGGCGCCTGCCCGATCTCCGGTCGGTCCAGGCGCGCACCACGGCGTCCAGGTCGGCCTCGCTGCCGTCCGGCTGGGCCTTGAGCCACCGCCGGGACGGGGTCAAGGCTTCGAACTGGTTGCGAATCCGCTGGCTGGCGCGGTTGAGGCGTGCGGGCACAGGGCAGGGCGTGGCATCGCGGGGCTCCAGGATGGTGAGGCGGCATTGATCCTTGAGCAGCCGCCGTTGTTTCCAGTGCCACTCGGGCAACAGGATGCCCGACTCGATCGGCAGGTCGTCCACGGCCGCCGAGGGCAGGTCGAGATCAAACCGCACGGTCGAGGCGGTTTCGCCCGTGCCGTCGGAGACCGCCAGGTCATCCATGTCGTCTGCCGCCCTGACGGCATCGTCGTTGGGGTCGTCGTCCAGGGCCCGGTTGACCTTGACGTAGTCAGCCCAGGACAGCAGGCTCTCCGCCCGGAACGGCAGGATGAAGCCGTCGCGGCCGTCCGGGTCGTCCTCCCGCCGTGCGCTGCGCCGTCGCTGGCGACCGTCCTGGGCTTCGCCGCCGCCAGTTTGAGCGCTGGAGGCGGCGCGGGCGTGGCTGCGGTGGTCGAAGACCTCCCGGCTTGGGTAGAGCCACATCGGCACCGGTTGCGGCGGCCGTCGCGCCGGTGGCAAGGTGGTAACGGTGCCCGGCTCACGCAGCGCCAGCCGGATCGCGGCCTCTGCCGCGGCTTCGTCTCCGGGCAGGCGCTCGGGGGACAGGCGCAGCGCCAGGCTGGCGTCCACAAGCCGCCGATAGCGTGCTTCGAAGCCCGGGTAGCGCGCCAGCACCGAGCACGTTGCGCGCTGGTTGGCGACGAGCCAGTCGTCGCCATCCGCAGGGGCGGTCGCGGCCAGCGCGATCAACCAGAGGTAGAGGTCCCGGTTATGTTGCCTGTCGGCAAACAGGTCGAGTTCGGGCGGCAACTTCAGGGTTTCGTCGTCGCGGCTGGCGTGTGCGATGCGGTCTTCGGTGCCCGCGACGCGCGACAACCAGCGACGGCGGGCGCCGTTGTCGCTGTCGGAGGCGGCCGCGACCCGCAGGCCGGCGTCACCGCCCAGGGCGCGGAACAGCGTGCCGGCCAGGCGCTCCATGTCCTCGAGCCGCACCGCGGCCTCGGGATGCCGGCGCGATGCCTGGCGCGTGATGAAGCGGTGCCACAGTCCGCCGACGAATTCTTCCATGTCAGTTCCTTTGCGGTGCCAGCGTGGGGCGCGCGCTGGGCATGTCAGAAGTGCCAACCGCCGTGGCTGCCCGCCACGGCGCCAGCCACGGTGGCGAGCGACAGCCCCAGCAGGAGCCGATGCATACGCTCGATGCGGCCGAACACACGCTGCGGCTCGCGGCGCGCCTGCACCGCGAACCAGCGTCGCAGCACGAAGGGCTCGAGGACGAACAGCATCAGCGAGAACACGGCCCACAGGGCGACCATGCCGTGCATCCACCAGCCGTCCGGGGTCGTGAAGCGCCACCAGGCGTCGAGGCGGTAGGCGAGCCAGAGGCCGGATCCGCCGGCGGCGAGCGTCGTGAGGCGCGCCTGCCATGCGAAGCGGTGTTCAAGGGACTCGAACAGCGCGATGCGCTCCGCCGGATCGGCGCGTTCGCGGCAGGCTGGCAGCAGCGTCGTGGTTACGAAGGCAACGCCGCCAATCCACAGCAGCACGGCCAGCACGTGAATCGCCCGCGCGATGGCGAGATCGTTCAGTGTCATCCCTCATCCTCCCGCCAGGTCGGCTTGCGTGCCGACATCACGGCTTCGTTCTGTCGTGCCGCTTCATCCGCGACCCAGCGGAGCAGGGGGCCGTCCGGGTTGTGACGCTGCGTGGTCTCGCAGGCCGACACGCATTGGGCGCACTGGGTGCAGGTAAACATCTGCTGCTTGACGGTCCTTGGCTTGAGGCGCATCGGGCAGACGTGGTTGCAGGCCGAGTAGCAGCTGGCACACTCCGCGGCGCGCTGGCGCTCGAAGCCCACCACCATCGCGCGTTTGTTGCCCATCCAGGCGAGACTCTGGAACAGGCCGACGGCGCAGGCGAAACGACAGAAGAGGTGCCGCGCAAAGAGAAACTCGAGGCTCAGGACCACCGTGGCCGCAGTGAGGAAGAGCGCCTGGTTGCGCGTCGGCGTGCCCGCCAGCAGGTTGCCGTATACCTCGAAGGGGGGCAGGAGATAGGTCAGGAGCACGACCGCCCAGACGAAAGCAAAAGCCACGGCCAGCGGCACGGTGACGAACCACCACCGGGAATCGAGCGGGATGGGGGTGCCGTCGGGCTCGCGCGGCGGCAGGCGGCGCGCATCCCACACGCTGGGCTTGCCGCTGGCGCGGATCATCAGGCGATTGATGGTCTCGACCACGGAGAAATGTGGGCATAGCCAGCCGCAGTACAGCCTGCCCCAGCGCCAGGCCACCAGCAGCAGTGCGGCGCCGGCACCGAGGATCGGCAGGAAGATCCGCAACAGCACATTGCCGGTGATCTCGCCGAGTCCGATCCGTCCGGCCGAGTAGTCGTCGAAGCCCACGTGCCACTCCATGCCGAGAAACCAGGCGTGGCCTGCGACCAGGTCATAGCGGAGCAGGTCGAACACGGGCGCGGCGACGAACAGCACGAAGAAGCCGATCTGCGCCCCATGGCGAAGCCCCTGGCGCGTCACGATCGGCGTCACGGCCGCGGCCGGATGCGGTTCAATCACCATCGCAGGGGCGACCGACGAGCGGAAAGCGCCAGGTCTCGCCAGCCATCGCGCGGGCCAGGCCGACCGCGCCAAAAAAGATCAGGGTGGCGTGGCAGACCGTGAAGTAGAGGACGGCGACCACCCAGGTGCCGGGCGCATCGTAGCCACCGATGGCGAGGATCAGGGCGTTGGCGGCGACCAGCAGGACGCCCGCCCACAGGCTGGCCGAGAAGGTCTGCGCGAGGTGGCAGCGCGCGAGCGGCGGTGCCGAATGCCGGTGGCGCAGCCACAGCGCGCACAGCACCAGGAAGGCGAGGCCGGGCGCGAGCATCAGGTTGACGAGATAGATCGCCTCGCAGGCGACGGCGAGGGCGTATCCGGGCACGGCGCTCGGGTTGTCTTCGTGGTTCGACGGGGGCGTGAGGTGGTCGGGCATTGTCAGGAAAGGTAGCGGCTGGCTACTGACGATTCCTTGACGCTGGGCAAGACGCGGCCCCCGTGGCGGTGCGTGTAGGCCCCGTCCGACACGGGTTTCGGCGCGGGCCGATGATTGCGCGGCCGGTGGGTCCGTACAGTGGAGTCATCCGAGGTCGGCGCACAAGGCACCGGCTTCCTGACCCGACACACTCAGGCAAGGAGATCCGCCATGAACCGCGACATGATCGAAGGTAACTGGAAACAACTGAAAGGCGCCGTTCAGGAGCAGTGGGGCCGCCTGACCGACCACGACCTCGACATCGTCGAAGGTCGGCGCGAGAAGCTGGCCGGCAAGATCCAGGAGCGCTACGGCGTGACCCGCGAAGAAGCCAAAGAGCAGCTCGAGCGCTGGGAGCGCTCGCACCACTGAACCGATCCACCGTTTCCGGCGGCGGCCCGAGGCCGTCGCGTCGGACGAGGAGAACGTCATGCTTCACTATGCACTGGTCTTTTTCGTGATCGCCCTGATCGCCGCCTTGTTCGGATTTGGCGGCATCGCAGCCGGCGCGGCGGGCATCGCCAAGATCCTGTTCGTCATCTTCCTGGTGATGGCCATCGTGAGCTTCCTGGTCACTATGTCCCGCGGCAAGGGATGATTCCGCAGACCCCCCTCCCTCCCCCCGCCCTGCGGTTTGACCGCGCAGGGGGGGCCTCTAGAATGGGCAGCAGACAAACGGCGGAGCACAGCATGCTGAAGATTGCCATCGTCGATGATCACCAGATCGTCCGCGCCGGGTTTCGCGAGATGCTCGGCGAGGAAATCGGGTTCGAGATCGCGTTTGAAGCCTCGTCGGGTGAAGAGGCGCTCGATCGACTGCGGACGGACGCCTGCGACGTCCTGTTGCTCGACTTGTCCCTGCCGGGCAAGAGCGGTGTCGATGTGCTGCGCGCAGTGCGCCAGCGCTACGAGGACCTCAAGGTCCTCGTCCTCAGCGGATTTCCGGAGGAGCGCTACGCGCTGTCGATGATCCGCAATGGTGCCGACGGCTACCTGTGCAAGGACTGCGAACGGGAAGACCTGATCCACGCGGTGAATACCGTGAAGCAGGGTCGCCGTTACGTTTCGCAGCGGACGGCGCAGCTGCTGGCCGAAGAAATGCTGGGAGGAGGTGGCGGTTCGCCGCACGAGAGCCTCTCCGAGCGCGAGATGCAGGTCTTCCTGCGGCTTGCCAAGGGAGAGAGCGTATCGACGATCGCCGATGTCCTCCATCTCAGCGTAAAGACCATCAGTACCTACCGCAGCCGGCTGCTCGAGAAGCTTGATGTCTCGAGCAACGCGGAACTCGCCGCCTATGCGTTGCGCAACGGACTGATCATGGACTGATCATGGAAATGTGATGCCGAATGGAACCGACACCTCCATGCTACGCGTGATGCTTGTCGAAGACTCGGCGCTCCTCAGGGGGATGCTCGAGGAGATGCTGGACGAAATCGAAGGTGTCGAGCTCGCTGGCGACGCGGACGGTGAGGCCGTGGCCATCGAGTGCCTGGCGCGTGACCCGGTCGACCTGGCGATCGTCGATCTCGAGCTCAATCAGGGCTCGGGCTTCGGTGTTCTCGAGCACCTCAAGCGCTCGCCGGAGCGCTTCGGCAGCCCGCGTGCGGTGGTGTTCTCGACCTATGCCCACCGGGCCGTGCGCCAGCGCTGCGAAGCCCTCGGCGCCGATGCGTTCTTCGACAAGTCGGAGGGCATGGACGACCTGCTCGACTACGTCGAGTCGGCCGCACGCGAACGCGACGCCGACTGAGGCGACCGCCGACCGGATGGAACCCGCACGCGGCCGCGAAGGCCGACTGCGGGCGTATGTCGTTCAGGTGTCCCGGGGCGATTCCACCGCGCCGACACCGAAGACGTCGCACACCGGATCGCCGGTGTAGAGACGGGCGGCGGCGGCGAGATGCTCGGGGACATGCAACAGGAAGTCTTGGAGCAGGTCGGCCAGCGCCCCGTCGTCGAGCCGGTCGGGTTCGCGGCAGAAACGCATGAAGCGTTCGAGTTCGCGCATCCCGTCGGTCAGGTGAAACGCCACGTCGCGGGCCGTCGCCGGAGACAGCCCGGCGCACCGTCGGGCAGCCGACTCGATCCGCGCCGCGATGTGCGCGCCGTCAAGGCGCTGGTTCTGGCTGATCGTCATGGACGTTGTCCTCCCGTCGTCATCGCAACACCCGTCGCGCACGGTCCGTGAAAACGACCGGCTCAGTTGTCGAGCGGAACCCGCGCGACGATGCGTGTTCCGTGTCCCGGGCTCGAGATGACTTCGAAATGGCCCGCGTACGTCTGTACCCGATGCAGCATGCCCGCCAGGCCGTGACGGTCGGAGGCCAGTCCGGAGGGGTCGAAGCCGACGCCGTCATCCGTCACCTCCAGTCGGGCTTCCTGTTCAGCGACCCGGAGTGAAAAGTCCACCTGGCGTGCGTTGGCGTACTTCCGGATGTTCGTGAAGGCTTCCTGGGCGATACGGAAGAGGGTCAGCGAGCGCTCTTCGTCGAAATGCGACGCGTCGTCCGGCAGATCGGTGTTGACCGTCATCTCGTTACCCATCGAGAAATCCTCGGCCAGGGCGCGCAGGGCCTCCACCAGGCCCAGGTCCTTGAGCAGCGGCGGGCGCAGATCGTCGATGATCCTGCGCTTCAGCGCGATGCCGCTGGAGAGCGTCTCCTGCAGGCGGTCCAGCCGCGTCGTCCAGGCATCGCGGAGTTCGTCTGGCAGCTTGCGGCGGATCCATCCGGCGTCCATCTTGGCCGCCGTCAGGAGCGATCCCAGCTCGTCATGCAACTCGCGCGCGAGTCGGGCTTTTTCCGCCTCGCGCGCGATCGTGAGGTAGCGGGCGAGGCGCCTCAGCTCGACCGTCCGTTGCCGGACCTGCTTCTCGAGGCGGCTGTTCTCGGTGGCCAGCAGGTCGGTCAGGCGACCGCGCAGCTCGGCCTGCCGCTGCATGACGGCGAACAGCGCCAGCAGCAGGACCAGCGTCGCGCCCGCCAGCGCGATGCCGATGCCCCGGGTCAGACGGAAACGATCCTGGGAGCTGCCAATGCTGGTGGCGACATCCGCGATCAGTTCGGCGCGCAATGCCCCGATCTGGTCGCGGGCTTCGTCCATCAGGATCTTGCCGACCAGGTCGTTGTTCTGCTCACCCTCGAGCGTGCGCCGCGCGACGGCTTCGCTCATGGCTTCCCGCTTGGCCTTGACCAGCGCAACTAGAGCTTCCAGTTCTGGCTGCATGCCGGGCTTGTCGGCGAAGTCGGCCCGGATGCGCGCCAGCAGCGAGTCGATCTCGGGCACGGCCACTTCGTATGGTTCGAGATAGACCGGTTCGCCCGTCAGCAGGTAGCCACGCACACCGGTCTCGGAATTCACCAGCAGGAGCTGGAGCTGATCCATGTGGTCGACCTGCGACGACTGCGTCAGGACCTCGTCCAGGGCATCCAGGCCGAGGGAGGACTGGAGGTAGCTCGACACCAGCAGCGTCAAGGCCAACGCGCAGCCGCAGGCCAGGAGGACGTGCTGCCAGATGCGGGGAACGCCGGCACTGTCGGCGGTCGGGCGGGGGGCAGGGGCTTCGGTCGGGCCTTCGGGCAGGGCTGTCGGCATCGCAGCCTCCGGTTCGGGGTTGCCGGGTTGAAGGATTCATCTGACATGCCCTTCCGTGTGCGCCGACAGTTGGGCGGGTGTCACCTGCCCAGCATGGTATCAGTCCTCCCGTTTCGGGCTGACCGTCGAAAGCTCAGGAGAACCGCCATGGAATCCTCGCTCGCAGCCCTGATCGCCGCCGTTTTCGTCCCTGACGCATGCAATACCGTCGAGGGGGTTGGAAAGGACATCGAGGCTGGCGGAGAGAAGGTCCGGCAGACGGCCGAAGACGTGAAGCAGAAGATGTCGGTCGCGGGGCGCTCCGGCTCCGCGACCGGGCCTACCGACCGAACGTGGCGTCGACCACCTCGGCCAGCGCGGCAGCGACCTCGGGGTCGTCCGTGAGGCTCTCGACGATGGCGCTGCGGCAGGCCGCCACCGGACGCATGCCAGAGCCGACCAGGCGTGCGGCGTAGACCAGCAGGCGGGTCGAGACGACCTCTTCGAGGTCGACGTCCTTCAGCCGCCGGAGACTGTTGGCAATCGACACAAGCTGGCGGGCAAGCATGGGGTCGCAGGCCGTCTCCCCTGCGAGGATGGCTTCCTCCCTCGCCGGCGCAGGGAAGTCGAAGCGGAGACTGACAAAGCGCTGCCGGGTCGATGGCTTCAGCCCCTTCAGGAAGTTTTGATAGCCCGGGTTGTAGCTCATCACCAGCATGAAGCCGGGCGGCGCCTCGATCAGTTCCCCGGTACGCTCGATGGGCAGCAACCGGCGGTCGTCGGCGAGCGGGTGGATGACCACCGTCGTGTCGCGGCGTGCCTCGACGACCTCGTCCAGGTAGCAGATGCCGCCCTCCCGCACCGCGCGGGTGAGCGGCCCGTCGTGCCACTCCGTGTTGCCATCACCGATCAGGTGGCGGCCAACCAGATCGGCCGCGGTCAGGTCATCGTGGCAGGCCACCGTATACAGGGGAAGCGCGAGGCGGGCCGCCATATGGGCCACGAAGCGTGTCTTGCCGACGCCGGTGGGACCCTTGATGAGCAGGGGCAGACGGTTCTTCCATGCGTGTTCGAAGACGGCCACCTCGTCGCCTTCCGCCTCGTAATACGGCACCTGTGTGGGCACGTCGTTCATCGCATTCATCGCGTATCTCTCCTTTATCCACCCGCCGGAGGCAGGAAGCACAACCCGATCACCCCCAGGACCAGCGCGAGCCAGCCCAGGACCAGCCATGGCCAGGGCAAGCGCACACCGCGCAGTCCCATGTAGTCCAGGATCACCGCGCAGCCCTTGGCCAGGGCGAGGCCGATGACCAGTGCATTCACGGCGGCTCCGCCGCGACCTTCGCCCAGCCACCAGGCGACTGCGGTGGCGAGCAGCAGGAACAGCCAGATCCGGTCGATGCGTTGTGCGGTCATCGTGATGCCTCAGTGCATGACGTAGATGAGCGGAAACAGCACCAGCCAGACCAGGTCCACCATGTGCCAGTAGGCGGCACCGCTCTCCAGGCCGGACAGTGCGCCAGGCCGGTAGCGTCGCGTACGCACGCCCTGCCACAGGACCGCCAGGACGACCATGCCCAGGATCACGTGCATGAAATGGAAGAAGGTCAGCGACAGGTAGAACATGTAGAAGTTGTTGGTCGACAGGCTGACGCCGGCGCCGAATTTCGCTGCGTACTCGAAGGCCTTGATCACCAGGAAGCCCCCGCCACAGGCCAGGCCCCCGAGCAGCCAGTGAGAGGCCGCGCGCGCCCGATTTCGTTCGGTGGCCAGCACGGCGCGGGCGACGCACCAGCTGCTGGTGACCAGCAGCACCGTGTTGGCCGCGCCGGCGTCGCGGTCGAGGGTGCGCTGCATGGCGTTGAAGAGCGCCACGTCGTGTCCGCGGGCCACGGCGTAGGAAATGAAGAACACCGCGAAAACGAGCAACTCCGCCACGATGAAGATCCAGACGGCCAGATCGCCCGGCGGGGCGCCGTTGTGGCCCGGAGTGGACGTACCGGGTGAAGCGAGCGCGGCATCGGGGTTGGCAGTCATGGGGCAAGGCTATCGCCCTTCCCTGGGCTTGAGCCTTGATTCGGGGCAAGAAACGGCCTGCGCGGGCGCGCCGCGACGGAGGGCCGACATGCCGAATCGTGAAGCATTGCGCCAGGACACGATGCGAATCCAATTTCACTTGATTGCCGAATGGCGCCTCAATGCCGTTGCGCTCCGTTTTGATGAGCTCACTGTGGAAGGGAAGCAATGCAGCGTGCGAGATGTGTTTGGGGGCCGTCGCGGGCCGTGGCGCGGATAGTGTCGGCTTGCGCCGCAGCGGCGCTGGCCGCGTGTGGCGGAGGCGGCGGCGCCGGTTCGGTCGCTGTGCCTGGCGTGATCGTTGGTACCGTGGTCGATGCGCGGAGCCACATTGCGGTGTCGAACGCAACCGTCAGCGCCGACGGCGCGGTTTCGCGCACCGACGTGGCGGGTGGATTGGTCCTGGCCGGCACCGGCGTGGGCGAGCGCGTAGTCGTCTTGGCGGCGGCCGAGGGCTTCGCGGCGAACTTCGAAGGCGTGACCGTGGCGGAGGGCACCCAGTCGGCGGTTTCCCTGATGCTCGTGCCAGCGGGCCTCCGCACAATGGTCGATGCTGCCGGGGGCGGGACGCTTGCAGCGACCGACTCTCCGGCCAGCCAGACGCTGCCGGCAGGGGCTCTGGTCCGGGCCGACGGCACGCCTTTCAGCCGGGCGGCCGGGGTCCAGCTTGCGGCGATCGCGGCCGCAACCAAGCTCGACGCGATGCCGGCAACCATTCCTCTCTGCTACCTCGACGAGACCAGCGGACTGTGGGTGGAAGAGGGCAGCGCCATGCCCGACCCGACCGGTTCCTTCTTCGCGGGCCGCGTGGGCCGGCTCGTGGTCTGGAACGCCGATCGGGCACTGGAGACGATCCGCTACACCGGCTGCGTTGTCGACGAGTCCGGTGCGCGGGTCGCGGGGGCACGGGTCCGCAGCGAGGGCGTCGACTACTCGGGCCGCAGTGTGGTGGGTACCGATGCGAACGGCGTCTTCGTCGCGCCGATGAAGCGAAACGGTCGCGCGACGATTGCTGCAGAGACCGGCGCGGTACGATCGAACACCGTGTCGACCGGCCCGTCGTCGGTGGCGATCGACGGGTCCGGCAGCTGCCTCTTGCTGAGCGGCGCCGCAGACTCGATGACCATCCAGCTCAGCTGGGGCGAGCGACCGTTTGACGCCGACAGCCACCTGTATTTCGCCGATGGCAACCACCTCTCCTGTACGGGCAAGGGATCCCTCTCGAGTGACCCTTATGCGGCACTGGACGTGGACGACACCTCCAGCGACGGACCGGAGGTGGTCACTCTGCGCCGCCTGATGGTGGGAACGCATCGCTACGCACGTCACAACGACAGCCGTTCGGGGGGGGCCGGCCTGATGGAGTCGCCGGTGCGGGTCGAGGTCAACTGGAACGGTGTGCGCCGAGTCTTCACACCGACGCCGGGTGAGACGTCAGGCGCCGACTGATGGCCGGTGTTCGATTTCACGGTCTCTCCCAACTGCAGCGTGAGCTTTGCGGCGGTCGGGACGTGGAGTGAGCGTGCGCCTGACCGTCAGGGCGCCGGCAATACGACATACTGCACGCCCTGAGGCGACCGCCTCGCCCCGGTCGCCATCGTGCGACCGGGGGCACGCGGTGGGCCGGCACGTGACGGGAGTACGACATATGGGCAAACAGCAGTGGCGCGCCGCGGACTATGTCCGCAATGGGGCATTCGTGGCTCGCCTCGGCGAACCGCTGATCGATCTGCTCGCGCCGGTGGCGGGGGAACGCATCCTGGATCTTGGCTGCGGTGACGGCACACTCACCGCACGGATCGCCGAATCCGGTGCGCGGGTCCTCGGTCTCGATGCCAGCGAATCGATGGTGACGGCGGCACGGACGAAGGGGGTCGAGGCGGTGTGCTGCGCCGCGGACGCGATGGCCTTCAGCGGGGCCTTCGACGCCGTGTTCAGTAACGCGGCCCTCCACTGGATGAAGAACGCGCGCGAGGTGGCGGACCGGGTCAGGGAGGCCTTGCGGCCCGGAGGGCGCTTCGTGGCGGAGTTCGGGGGCGAGGGCAACGTGGCCGCCGTGCATCGGGCGCTGGCGAGGGCGCTTGCTTGCCACCCCGCGGCTGCGGAGTTTGAGGATCCCTGGTATTTCCCGTCCGTGGCGACCCATCGCGCGGTACTGGAATCCGCCGGTTTCGAGGTGGTCTTCATCGAACGATTCGAGCGGCCGACGCCGCTGCCCGCCGGCCTGGACGACTGGTTGAGGCTATTTGCCGACCACGCACTCGGTGGGCTGCCAGACCGGGTGGCCGACGACGTGGTGGCCGGGGTCGAGGCCGATGTTCGGGACGCGCTGTGGGCACCCGAGCAAGGCTGGGTCATGGATTACGTACGCCTCCGCTTCGAGGCTCGTCGCCCGGTGTGACATGCCATAAAGAACATTGTTCTGGTTGAAAAATTGATCTAAATCAAGAGATTGGCGCCGGTGTGCCCATGGGTTTGCCAGCCTGCCTTCTTGAACATCTGTGTCGCTCCACCGCTTGTCCCGGATCCTGCATCGTCTGTCGCCGGATCGTGAATCGGTCACGGAGCGGGCGTGAGGAAAGTCCTGCGGTGTGTGCCGGCGCCCGCCTAGATTGGGTCCTGGTTGGTGCACTCGCTGCGCCGGAGAACTTCACACTCGAGAGGTCAAGCACATGAACAAGGTCGTCCAGTGGTCCGATGCACTCCACATCGGAATCCCGGAGATCGACTGCCAGCACCAGGGGCTGGTGGACACGATCAATACACTGTGGGAGGCCATTGTGCGCCAGGCGGACAATGCCGAAGTCTCGCGCATCCTGGATGAATTGCAGCGCTACGTGGTCTCTCACTTCACGGCCGAAGAGGCTCTGATGCGCGTTCAGGGCTATCCCCGCTTCGAAGAACACCGTGAGGAGCACGGCGCGTTCCAGGCCCGGATCGCAAGGGCACGGCTGGCCCTCAAAGCCGGCGAGGTGCCGGAACTGGCATTGCTTCACTTCCTGACCGAGTGGCTGGTCAAGCATATTCAGGTCGGCGACCGCGACTACGCCGAGTTCTTCGCGTCCCGCCGCAAGTCGCGATCGGTCCTGTCCCGCGTCGTTGCCGTGCTGACCGGTTCGCGCGCATGACGCGGCGGTCGTCCGGGGGTGATCCTGGAGCGGGATCCGCCTGCCCGGTCGCCACTGGATAGACGGTCCGCTCGCCCTTTCAATCACATCCGGATGGGCACGGTGTTGGTGCGTGGCGCACACGGTTGCACCATTCTGAACGCGTCGATACGTCCGGAGGCTGGCTTGCATCGGTCATTTCGGGCCGATAGTGGCCGCGGCGGGTGGGCATGCGACCTGCTAAGCAGTCAACCCGATGGCGCGAGCTGCCGGCGTCCGGAAACGGTTCCGGCGGGCAGGTCGTGCGCTGCCGGGGAATCGCATGAACCATCCCGCTCCCGACCGAGGAGCCATTGACGAAGCCGTCCGGGCCAGCCTCGATGCGGTCTATCGCCATGCGCTCGAGGTGCGATCCGGTGCGGTCGCCGATTACATTCCGGAACTCGCGCGTGTGGATGCCGATGGATTCGGCATCGCGGTGGCGACGACTGAAGGTCGCCTGTGGTCCTTCGGCGACGCGGAGGCGGAGTTCACCATCCAGTCGGTCTCCAAATGCGTGAGCTTCTGTCTGGCGCTGGAGTTGCTTGGCCGGGATCGTGTCTTCGAGGCGGTGGGTGTGGAGCCCAGCGGGGACGCCTTCAACGCGATCGTTTTCGATCCCTACACCCAGCGCCCGTTCAATCCCATGGTCAACGCCGGTGCGATCACGATCGCCGGTCTGCTCCGGCAGGCCCTTGGCGACCGGGCCGAGGCGGAAATGCTCGATCGATTCTCTCGCGCCGCCGGGCGTCCGTTGCGCATATCCGATGCCGTGTACGTATCCGAACGCGATACCGGGCATCGCAATCGCGCGATTGCTCATCTACTGTTGAACGTAGGGGCGCTCGAGGGGCCGGTCGAGCCGGCGCTTGATCTGTACTTTCGCCAGTGTTCGATTCTGGTGAATGCCATGGATCTGGCGCGCATCGGCGCGACTTTGTCCAACATTGGAAAGAACCCGCAGAGCGGCGACTACGTGTTCGACCTTGGGGCGGTGCGCGACACCCTCGCGGTGATGTTCACCTGTGGCATGTATGACTACTCCGGGCATTGGGCGCTGGATGTGGGCATCCCGGCCAAGAGCGGTGTTGGCGGCGGCATTCTCGGCGTGGTCAACCGCCAGCTGGGCATCGGGACGTATTCACCACGACTGGACCCGAAGGGGAACTCCATCAGGGGGCTCGAAGTGTTTCGCCGCTTGGCGGATGACCTCGGGCTGCACGCCTTCGAATGCACGAACTACGGATCCAGCTTCATGAAGGGCATGGTCTGACCGCGCGTGAGGTCGCGTGGGAGGGAGGGAGAAGAGGCGATGGGGCAGGTACATACCGAGTTGGCAAGCAAATTTGATGGATTCGAAGCGGATTCCGTGATGCCGACGGGGGCCGCGGACAGGACCATCGTGCGACGGGCGTCGCCCCTGTGGCGCGCGGGCGCGGAGGAACGTTGCTGGTACCTGGTGATGATCGAAGGCACCGGGCCCGGGGCCAGGTTTCGCGTTGGCGAGCGGCCCCTCGTGCTGGGTCGTATCGATCCGGCCGATCTCGTGCTGCACGACACCGAGGTGTCGCGCCGGCATTGCTCGCTCGTGGCTTCTCCCCTCACCGGACTTGTCGTAACCGACCACGACGCCACCAACGGTACCTACGTCAATGGCGAGCGGGTCCGGGGCAGCGTGGTGTTGCCGGAGCACGCTATCCTGCAGGTCGGGCGGCATGTGTTCCGCTGCGAGCGGGTATCGGCGAGCGAGGCGGCCCGCCTCGACGGACAGGCGGAGGAGATCCGCCGGGCGCGGGACTACGTCCAGGCGCTGTTGCCGCCGCCGATCGCGCAGGGGCCTTTGCGGGTCGACTGGGCCTTTGCGCCGTCCGCCGAGCTGGGGGGCGACGCGTTCGGTTACCACTGGCTCGACTCGGACCGCTTCGCCGTCTTCCTCATCGACGTCTCGGGGCACGGGCCGGGCGCCGCGCTGCACAGTGCCTCGATCACCAACGTGTTGCGCAGTGGCAGCCTGCCCGGCGTGAACTTCGGCCTGCCGGTGGAGGTCGTCGGGGCGCTCAACGAAACGTTTCCGATGGACGCCTACGGTGGCATGTGCTTTTCGATCTGGTACGGCGTCTACGACTGCCGTAGCGGACACTTCGACTACTGTTCGGCCGGCCATCCTCCGGCCTATCTGATCGATTGGGAGGGCGCAGGGGTGCTGTCCATGCAGACGCGCAACCTGCTGGTGGGCGCGCTGCCGGGCTACCGCTTCCGCTCCGAGTCGGTCTCGGTGCCGCTGGGCAGCCGGGTGGTCCTGTTCAGCGACGGGGCATTCGAGATCCGGGATGAGCAGGGCCGCGAGGGGCGACTGGAGGATTTCCGGGCGCAATTGATGATGCCGGGCACGGCGCCCGAGGCGCGGCCGGCGGCGTTGCTCGAGCGGGCTCGCCAGCGCGTATCGGCAAGGGCGCTCGAGGACGACTTCACGGTCGTCTGCATCGAGTTCAGTTGCGTATTCTGACTGGGACGTAGCGCCGTGGGCGGCAGAAGGGGAGTGGGCATGCAGGACGCGATGGACATCCAGGAGGTCGACGATTCCACGCTGCGGGTCGTGCTCGCGGGGCGACTCGATTCGAACATGGTTGACCGCATCGAATCCAGCCTGCGCGCCCGAATTGACGCGAGCCCGCACCATGTCATCGTCGACCTGTACGAGGTCGGCTTCGCGGCGTCGCTTGCGATTCGGATGTTCGTCGCCATTGCCCGGCAACTGCACGGGACAGGTCGGCTGATCGTGCTGTTCGGCGCCCAGCCGCTGGTCAGGGAAGTCTTCGACCATGTCGCGCTCGACGACCTGATCCCGATCGTGCCGGAGGCGGCCGACGCGCTTGACCGGGTGGCCGGCGTGGCCCGCTGACGGGTGGGCAGCGTGCCTTGCGCTTTCGAGTTGCGGTCCAACGAGCGACCACTGGCCTGTGGGGCCAGGTTGCTCGATGCCTTTCTCGACCGCCATGCCTGCGGCGAACGGGTGCGCTTCGTGTCGGCCTTGTTGCTCGAGGAGGCGGTCAGCAACCTGTTCCTGCGAGCGACACGACCGGCTGAACGATGCCAGGTGGTGCTGACCTGGGACGAGGAGGCTGGCGAGCTGTCCCTGAGCCTCGAGGACGACGGCGAGCCGTTTGATCCCTGCCATGCGCCCGCCTACACGGCGGCGAGTGACCTGAGCAATGCGCCGGATGGTGGCCGCGGCATCCATCTGATGCGCGTGATGGCGGATGAGATGCGCTACGTCCGCGACTCCGGGCGCAATCGGCTCAGCTTTCGGGTCAGGGACCGCGGCAGGGGCGAGGAGGCTGGCCAGGGCGCCCGCACGCCCTCCGTTCGGTCGGCCGGTTGAGACAACAAAAAGGGCCCGCCACTCGGCGGGCCCCCGCAGGGGGTGACTCGGACCCTGCGCTCAGGCGGCGGCCGGCGCCTCCTCGCCCTTGACGAAGAAGCTGGCGATGTAGACGACCAGACCGATCAGGAAGACGACACCGGTCCATTCGCGCATCCAGTAGAACAGGCTGATTTGATCCTGCACCTGCATGAACGGCAGGGGGGTCGAGTTGAAGCGCTGCAGCCAGACCTGAAGAATGCCGGCGGCGGTCAGGAACAGGGTGATGAACACCATCGAGATGGTCATCAGCCAGAAGCTCCACATCTCGAGTACCTGCGACTTGTTGGAGTTGGCGGCACGACCGCGGAGCACCGGCATGGCATAGCTGATCATGCACAGCACCACCATGGCGTAGGCGCCGTAGAACGCCATGTGGCCGTGCGCGGCGGTGATCTGGGTGCCATGGGTGTAGTAGTTCACCGGGGCGAGCGTGTGCAGGAAGCCCCAGACGCCGGCGCCGAGGAAGGCCATCACGCCGGTGCCGAGTGCCCACAGGGTGGCGGCCTTGTTCGGGTGCTCGCGACGGCGGCGGTTGACCATGTTGAAGGCGAAGACGGTCATGGCAAAGAAGGGGATCGGCTCCAGGGCGGAGAAGATCGAACCCCACCACTGCCAGTATCCCGGCGTGCCGATCCAGAAGTAGTGGTGTCCAGTGCCGATGATGCCGGTGATCAGGGTCAGCGTGACGATCACATACAGCCACTTTTCGATCACTTCGCGATCCACGCCCGTCACCTTGATGAGCACGAAGGCCAGCAGCGAACCGAGGATCAATTCCCAGACGCCCTCGACCCAGAGGTGAACCACCCACCACCAGTAGAACTTGTCCAGAACCAGGTTATCGGGGTTGTAGAACGAGAACAGGAACATTACCGCCAGGCCCCAGAGGCCGATCAGCAGGACGGTCGAAATGGCAGTCTTGCGGCCCTTCAGCACGGTCATCGTGATGTTGAAGAGGAAGGCCAGCGCGACGACGACAATGCCCACCTTGGTCAGCAGGGGTTGCTCGAGGAACTCTCGCCCCATGGTCGCTACGATGTCGTTGCCGGTCGCCTCGGCGAGGGTGGCATACGGCACCGTCAGGTAGCCGACGACCGTCAGCGCACCGGCCACAAGGAAGATCCAGAACAGCGCCAGCGCCAGTTTTGGCGAGTGCAGCTCTGTCTCCGCTTCTTCCGGAATGAGGTAGTACGCGCCCCCCATGAAGCCGAACAGCAGCCAGACGATCAGCAGGTTGGTGTGGACCATGCGGGCCACGTTGAACGGGATGGCAGGGAACAGGAAGTCCCCGACGACGTATTGCAGGCCCATGATCAGCCCGAACAGGATCTGTCCGGCGAACAGGGCGATTGCCGCGATGAAGTATGGCTTCGCGACGGCCTGGGATTTGTACTGCATGCTTGTCGCTCCTT
>JBNLCM010000104.1:0-22414 GCA_050303815.1 Rhodocyclaceae bacterium | reverse complement strand
GGGCGAAGTCATCGGCGCGAAAATGGGACAGGGCTTCCAGCGCGGCGATCCGAACGGGTCGTGCTTCGCCACCGAGCACCAGTTGCGCCAGCTCCCGACGGGACGCCTCGTCGCCCTGCAGCGAGAGCGCGCGCACCCGATCGAGCCGCGCCACCGCGGAGTCCCCCCCAGCGGTAGGCGCCTCGGGCGTCACCGAGGGTGCCTCGCCAGCCCGGGCCTCGCCACCATGCGGCGTCCCGCACGCCTCCGTCACGATCAGTTCGCCCCCGCGCGACGCCCCGCCCGTCTCACGCGCAGCCCAATTGCAGTCCGCGAGCAGTTGACGCAGGGCGAGGTCCAGCGGCAAGGCGCGGATGGCCCACGGCCGTGACGGGCCGTGTAGTGCCCCGTGCAGTATGAGCCGCAGGCCCGCGGCGTCCGCCACCGCGGCCACCGCCTCGGCGCGCGTGGCATGGCGCGCCAGGTAGGTGAGCCGTCCATCCTGATAGGTCGCGCCACCATCCGCATGCGCCCCACCGGCGACGGAAGCCAGGACCAGAATGACGGCGCGCGCTATCCGTGAAGCCACCATCGGTTCAGTCGAGCGGAGCGTCCGCCCGCGGCCCCAGAGACGCGATGTGGCGGCTGACTTCGGCATCGAGATCCTCCCGCCAGCTCGCCGGCATGCGGCGCAGTACCTCGGCATGCAGCGCGACAGCCTCGACATCCGGCACCTCCCCCGCTCGCCGCAGATAGGCCTCGCTCCATAGGTAGGCCTTGGCCAGCGGCGCCTCACCGATCGGATCGCCACTGGTGTCCTCGCCACCGCGAAAATAGCCACGCGCCAAGGGCAGATAGGCGGCCAGCAGGCCTTTGCTGGCTGCGTGCTCAAGCCACCACAGGCCGGCCTCCCGCGTGGCATCGTCCTGCCCGTGGCCAAGCAGCAGGATGCCCAGCTCGAGCTGGGCCTGGCGGTCATCCCGCCGTGCCGCGAACTCCAGCCATGCTGCGGCCCCCGACAGATCGGCGGGTTCGGCGGCACGCGCGAATTCCGCCAGCGTTCGGGCTGCCGTGAGGTCACCACCCTGGGCCGCCTGCTCGCACAGCTGGAACGCGCGCTGCGCGTCGCGAGGTACGCCGACGCCAGCATGCAGCAACCGTCCCAGCTCACACAGCGACGGGATATGGCTCGCCGCGACGGCACGCTCAAACCATGCCGCCGCCGCCGCGGCGTCGGGCGTCCGCCCGGTTCCATCCCGCAGGCAGGCGCCAAAAGCGGACTGGCTGGCCGGCACACCCAGCGTCGCCGCCCGTTGGTGCCAGTCGCACGCGGCCACCACGTCCACCGGTCGGCCCCAACCCAGCTGGTAAAACAGCGCGACCGTGAAGGCAGCCAGGCCGTTGCCCGTTTCCGCTGCCGCACGATAGTCGGCGTAGGCCTCGTCGTAGCGGCCGGCGGTCAGAGCCGTCTGCGCACCGGCCAGGGGAGCCGCCCAGTCCTCGGCGGCAGCGGCCGTTCCGGCGCAGGCGAATCCCGCCGCAAGCGTCAGCGCCCCAGCGAACGCGAGCGCACCGCGCCCCAGCCGGGTCGGCCCAAGCTGCCTCACGGGTGTGTCACGCGGCCCTTCATTGACGTGACGGGAAGATGCCCACCAGCGCGATGATGTAGTTCATCGTCACGTAGGGCATGCGGTTCTCGTGGGCCGCGCCGCCGCCGCTGTTGCCGATCGACACACCACCGGACAGCGACACGCTACCCGCCGCCATGGCGACGTTGGGCGCCGTGCTGGAGTACTGCCGACCGAAGGTCTTGGCCGCCCAGCTGTTACCGCCGGGGCCATCCTGGTTGCCGGTCGCGCTCTGCCCGAACGCCGTGGCCGCGAGGGTGGACGTCGCTGAGTGGCCATGGGCAGGCATCTGCTGCAACGTCAGCGCCACGGTCTCGCTACCCCCGCGCTGCCCGAGACGATAGTCAGACAGGCCGGGTCCCTGCCGCGCGCCGATGACGACCCGGCCCCGGGTGTCCGGCAACCCGAAGGTCGTCCGACCGTCGCCGCCATACGTTGTCCCCAGGATCGAGAACAGGGCGGCGTTCGAGCTGATCGGCAGCAATTGCCCGTCGGTAAACGCATAGCCGCGCGGTGCGAAGTTGCCGGCGAAAATACAGACCGTTCCGAGCAACGACTCCGAGCCGGAGCACGCCTGCGCCAGCGACGGCGCGCCGAGCGCGGCACCGGAGACGGCGATGACGGACAAGGTTCTGGCCAACCGGGTGTGACTGATGTTCTGCATGGTGTGACTCTCCGTCGGGGCGTGTCGGACTCTGGGATGATCGCTGCTCGGCGGCCCCGTGCGCGAGCGAGAGCCAGTGGTCTCGTTTCTAGTTGCGACGCTGGCGCCAGAGGGCCAGCAGGCCTGCCCCGACGAGCAGCAGCGGTGCGGGCGCCGGCACGCCAGTGGGCGGCGGCGGTTCGGAGATGCGGGTCACACTGTCGATGCTCAGGCTCGCCAGCATCGACGCCGCCACCTCTGACGAGTCCTGGTCACCGGCGATGCCCTCCATGACCATGAAGGCGTTGAGGGACAGGATATCGCCGACATCCAGCACAAACTCGAAGGTCTGGCTGCCCGAGCGGCTCAGGGCGGCGCCTGACGTCGCCTGCGCGACGCCGTCCACCGTATCCGGCTCGATCGTGATCGACCGCAGCTCGGATGCAAAAAGGCTACTGGCGGCACCCAGGTCGACGAGGTCGAAGGCTGTGCGGGCGAACGCGACGCCGCCAGAGGCGTCGGCGGAAAAGGAGAAGTCGAGTCGCATCGTGACGCGGAAGGCATCACTGGCCGACGAGTTGGTCAGGAGATAGTTGTGTTCGGCCGCTGCGGAAAAATCGGTTGGTCCGAAGAGGGCCGGCAGCGACATCGAGATGCCCGTGCCATCACCCGTCTCGGTCATGCCGCCGCCGAGCGGGTTGGCGCCCAGGACAGTGAGGGCGTCAAAGGTGGTCTGGGTCTGCGCCGCGCCCCCCAGCGTGGCATCGAGCGTACCGGAGAACCCGCGGACCTGAGCCGCGCCTAGTCCCAGGAACGCGGCGCTGCCATCCACGTTGAGCCCCGTCGGCAAGGGTGCGGCTTCGACCGAAGTCGCTGCGCAGCCCAGAACAAGGGCGAAGCTACTCAGGAGCAGCTGCGGCTGCAGGAAACGGGGAAAGAGGTATGAACGCATGCGGCCTCCATGGGAACGTCCTGGAACGGGCCGCGACCGGCACCGAGCGCCGCGGGCTAACGAATGGGCTTCGTCGGAGACCTCTCCCGCAACACTCGTTCCATGCGCGTCAATCCGTTGAAATCAAAGGCATATCCATTCCATACCAGGCCGATCCGGACACACGATGTAAAGATACTCGACACAAAAATTCAACTTTACCCGATTCGCATGGCGCGTCTCCGCACCCCTGGTTTCCGGCCCTCACTGCCGGATATCACCGAAATTGGGTGGGGGCGACGCGTCCTGGGCGTCCGCCCGGTAGGGATTGATGTCGAGCCCGCCGCGGCGTGTGTAGCGGGCCCAGACAGCGAGGCATTCTGGCCGGCACTGGCGTCGAATGTCCATGAACACCCGCTCCACGCATTGCTCGTGGAACTCGTTGTGCTCGCGGAACGACACCACGTAGCGGAGCAGTGCGGCGCGATCGATGGGATGACCCCGGTAGCGCACAATCAGGGTCGCCCAGTCGGGCTGACCCGTGACCAGGCAGTTGGACTTCAGCAACTGCGAGACCAGGGTCTCCTGCACGACCGGAGCGGTGGTCTCCGCGCGAAGGAGCTCGGGCGCCGGCGCGTAGCGGTCGATGTCGATGTCCAGGTCGTCGATCAGGACACCCTCCGCACAGGCCACCGTCCGTGCCGGTCGCCCGCCCAGGGGTTCGATGCTGACCCCGACGCGGCCTCCCGTCGCCGCCGAAAGGTCGCCGGCAATGCGGCGGCGGACGGATTCTGCGTCCTCGAAGCGGGTGCCGTTGAAGGAGTTGAGATAGAGCTTGAGCGACTTCGACTCCACCAACCGGGGGGAACTGGCCGGAACGCGGAAGGTACCCAGTGCCACCACCGGCTTGCCGCGTGGATTCAGCCACGACAGCTCATACGCGTTCCAGAGGTCTTCGCCGACGAAGGGCGGGTCGCGCTCGATGCCGATCTCGCCGCGTTTCGGCGCACGGGCAATCGGAAACAGGAGGTCGGGCGCGTAGTCGCTGCGGTAGTCCACCGCGCGCCCGAGCGGCGACTCGCTGGCAATCGCCGTATCGGGATGATCGGACATGGCTGGCTCGAATGAGGCGGGAATGGCGGGATTATAATGACGGGCTGCCACCCACGCTGCGTGATCCGCCATGGCCATCGGCCCTCGACAAGACGTGCTGCTCGTACTGACCAATCTGCCCGACCGCGACAGCGCCGTGCAGCTGGCCACTGCGCTCGTCGATCAGCGGGTGGCCGCCTGTGTCAATGTCCTGTCGACCTGCACCTCGGTCTACCGCTGGAACGGACAGGTCGAGCAGGCCGACGAGGTGCCGCTGCTGGTCAAGACCACGGCGGCCCGCTACGAGGCCCTCGAGTCGGCGATCCGCGCCGCCCATCCCTACGAACTTCCCGAGATCGTCGCGGTCCCTGTGACACGCGGCTTGCCTGGCTACCTGGCCTGGGTAGGCGACGAACTCTCCGATGCGCCCTGACCGGACCACCATGAAGCGCCTGCTGCTGATCCTCTTCCTTCTCCTCGCCACGCTGGGCCTCACCACCCGGGCGATGGCCGCCAGCCCACTGCATCCGCTCGAGGCCTATCAGATGCAGGCCCGGTCGCTCGACCCTCAGACGGTCGAGGTGGTCTTCGACATCCACGAGGACTACTACCTCTACAAGGCCAACTTCCGCTTCAAGGCCGACGTGCCTGACGTGGTGTTCGGCGCGCCCGCGCTGCCGGCGGGCAAGCAGAAGCACGACGAGTTCTTCGGCGACGTGGAGATCTACCGGGACGAAGTCCGCTTCACGCTGCCGGTTCAGGCCGGCGATACCAAGGCCTTCCAGCTCACCGTGGTCGCCCAGGGCTGCTGGGACGAGGGCATCTGCTACCCGCCGACCGACTACGTGGCGGATATCTCCCTGACCGGCTCTTCGGCGGCGGCCGGGGGCAGCCTGCTTGACAAGGCGCTCGGCCGCAACCCGCAGGCGGCCGGCGCCATGGACGTCCCCGGCGGCTCCGCCGCGCCGCCGGGTCCCGGTTCCATCACGGCCGGCGGAGACGACGAGTCCGGCTCGATCGCCCGCATGCTGAAGCAGACCAGCGGGCCCCTGGTCCTGTTGTCGTTCTTCGGTTTCGGCCTGCTGCTGGCCTTCACGCCCTGCACGTTTCCGATGATCCCCATCCTGTCCGGGATCATCGTCGGACATGGCACGCACATCAGCAGGTCACGGGCCCTGGGCCTGTCGCTGGCCTACGTGATGGGCATGGCCGTAACCTATGCGCTGGCGGGCGTGGCCGCGGGCCTGTCCGGCACGCTACTGTCGGCGGCCCTGCAGAATGCCTGGGTGCTGGGGACCTTCGCCCTGGTCTTCGTGGTGCTGTCCCTGTCGATGTTCGGCTTCTTCGAGTTGCAGTTGCCCACCGCCCTGCAGAGCCGCCTGACCGACACCGCGAACCACCAGAAAGGTGGCCAGGTGGGCGGCGTGGTGGTGATGGGCGTGCTGTCGGCACTGATCGTCGGCCCCTGCGTGGCCGCGCCGCTGGCTGGCGCACTCCTCTACATCGCCCAGACCCGCGATGCCGTATTCGGGGGCCTGGCGCTGTTTGTGATGGCGCTTGGCATGGGCGCCCCCCTGGTGGCCGTCGGTGTCGCCGCGCGCTCGGTCCTGCCGAAGGTCGGCCCCTGGATGGAGGGCGTCAAGAAGGCGTTCGGCGTGATGCTGCTGGCGGTGGCGGTATGGCTGGTATCGCCTGTCGTTTCGCCGGTCGTCCCGATGCTGGCATGGGCAGCGCTGCTGATCTTTTCGGGCATCTTCCTGCGGGCCATCGATCCCCTGCCACACAACGCCCATGGGTGGCAGCGCTTCTGGAAGGCAGTCGGCGTCGTGCTGCTGGTCAGTGGCGGCGCCATGCTGATCGGGGCCCTGGGCGGGGCGCGAGACCCCCTGCAGCCGCTGGCCAGCCTGCGCGGCAGCAGCGCCGTCGCGGCCTCCCACGAGACCGTCCGATTCCAGCGGGTACGTAGCCTGGCCGAACTCGAGGCCACGGTCCGCGCGTCGGACCGGCCCGTCATGCTCGATTTCTATGCCGACTGGTGCGTCTCCTGCAAGGAGATGGAGCGTTACACCTTCGCCGATCCGTCGGTCGCTGGCCGCATGAGTCGCATGCTGCTGCTCCAGGCCGATGTCACGGAGAACAACGAGGACGACAAGGCTCTGCTCCAGCGTTTTGAACTGTTCGGGCCGCCGGGCATCGTCTTCTTCCGGCCGGGGGGCGAGGAGGTCGCCGGAACGCGCGTCGTCGGCTTCATGCCGGCAGAGCAGTTTGCCGCCGTACTCGATCGCACGATCGGCCGCTGACCCGGGCGGCCACGCGCTGCACTGCAAAATCGCCTACCATCGGGGCTTCTGCCAGCCACCGAAAAGATCACCATGTTTTCCGGAATCGTCGCGGCCACGGGCCGCATCGAACAAGTCGAGCCCCTTGAAGATGGCGTGCGCCTGACCGTCGATGTCGGCGAACTGGACCTGGACGACGTCGCCATTGGAGACAGCATCGCCCACAGCGGTGTCTGCCTGACGGTCGTCGCCATGGACGGCAACCGTGCCCGTTTCGATGTGTCGCGCGAGACGCTCAACTGTACCGTGGGCCTGGGCGAACCCGGCGAGGTCAATCTCGAGAAGGCGCTGAAGGTGAGCGACCGCCTCGGCGGGCACATCGTGACCGGTCACGTGGACGGGGTCGGCGAGGTACTCGCCTTCACGCCCGTCGGCGAGAGCCACGACCTCGTCATTCGGGCTCCGGCCGCATTGGCAGGCTACATCGCGCGCAAGGGATCGGTGACGGTCGACGGCGTCAGCCTGACCGTCAACCGGGTCGATGGCACGGATTTCTCGATCAACCTGATCCCCCACACCGTCGAAGTCACGACCTTGAAGCGACTCGCCCGGGGCAGCCGGGTCAACCTCGAGATCGACATCATCGCGCGCTACGTGGAGCGGATGATGGCCTGGCAGAAGGAAAGCGCGGCCTGAGCCTGTCCGGTGGCGCCGTCGCGACGCGAGGTCATGGCGTCTTGGCGCCTCAAGTCCGACCCCAAAGCAGCCGTAATCGGGAAGGTGAACAAGCCCGCCCGACCCACCCCGATCCGATCCCGGCCAGCCCGCCGGACGCAGCGCCACGGGCTCGCTCTGGTGCTGGCCGGGCTGGCGAGCGTGGCCTGGGCGGGGGACGAGATGAGCGAACTCCTCGAGATGGACCTCGAGCAGTTGAGCCAGGTCAGGATGGTGACGGCGGCCGGTCGTTTCCCGCAGAAGCTCACGGAAGCCCCCTCTCGCGTGACGATCGTGACCGCACAAGAGATCCGCGCCTTCGGCTACCGCTCGCTGGCCGATGTCGTTAGGTCGATCCGGGGGCTCTATACCGGCTACGATGGGAGCTACGAGGTTGCCGGCACCCGGGGCATCTCGCCATCCGGCGACTACAACACCCGCCTGCTGGTCATGATCGACGGCGTCCGTATCACGGACCCGGTCTACTCCCAGGGTCCCGTCGGCAATGAGTTTCCGGTCGACATTGCGCTGATCGAGCGGGTCGAGTTCCTGCCGGGTCCCGGCTCGGCCGCGTACGGCAACAACGCCTTCATGGGCTTGCTGAACGTGATCACCCGCGCCCCCGGCAGCGAGACCCGGCGCGCCGTGCGCCTGGAGGGCGGCACCCACGGCGAACGGGCCCTGGCGGCCACGATGGAAGGCGCCTTGGGCGCCGATGCCCGCGCGCTGCTGTCCGTCAGTCGGCGCTATCGGAGCGGGCCCGACGTCGCCTTTCCGGCCGGGACTTTCGATGCGGACGATGATGTCGCGCGGGGCATGGACCAGGAATCCATCAATCGCCTCTTTGCCCGCCTCGACACTGGCGACTGGCGCGTCCTGCTGGTGGCCGGGGAGCGACTGAAGCGCGATCCGAGTGCGCCCTTCGGCACCCTCTTCAACGATCCGCGCATGCAGCAGGAGGATCGCTACCTGCAGGCCAGTGTGCGACGCAGCATGAGCCTGTCCGCCGACACCGAGGGCGCGGTCCAGGCCTTCTACAACCGCTACGAGTTCCGCGGCGACTACCCGACGGACTACCCGCCGCCCACCGTGAACCACGACTACGACCTCGGCGAGCGCCTCGGGCTGGAAGGCCAGTTGCGGACCCGGCGATTCGACGGGCACACCCTCTCGGTCTGGGGAGAATGGATCGTCGACCCGACCATTCGCCTGGTAAACCGGGACATCGACCCGGCCGAGTCCTACCTCGACACGGAACGTCACGAGCAGTCGTGGGGCGTCTTCGTCCAGGACGAAGTGCGGTTCGGCCGCGGCTGGCTGCTCAACCTGGGCCTGCGCTATGACCGCCTGTCCACGGGTCAGCGCTCCGCGAATCCCCGCCTGGCCCTGATCCACGACAATGGCTCGGGGCGGACCACCAAGCTGCTCTATGGGTCGGCCTTCCGGGCACCCAACGCCTACGAGCGGTATTACGCACTCGCCGACTATTCGCTCGCCAACGCCGATCTCCGGGCCGAGCGGGTGAAAACCGTCGAGGCCACCGTGGAGCAGGTGCTTGGCCCGGTGCACCTGGCGGCCTCCGTGTCTCGTTCCAACATCACGGACCTGATCGAACTGGCGACGCGGGACGACGAACTGGTCCAGTTCGAGAACCGGGCTGGCGCCCATATCGATGCCCTCGAGCTGGAAGCGGACTACCGCGCCGCACACGGCCTGCAACTGCGCGGCAGCATCAGCCACCAGCGTGCGGAAGACGACGGCAGTGGTCAATGGCTGGCCAACTCGCCGAGGACGCTGGTCAAGGCCAACGCGATCTTGCCAACCGGGGCCGCGAGCCGGCTAGGCCTGGAAGCCCGTTACGAGAGCGGCCGCGAGACCGCCGTCGAGACCCGGACGGGCGGTTTCGCCGTCTTCAACCTCACCTGGTCGGGCGAGTGGCGAGGCGTCGCCTGGTCGGCCACGATCCGGAATGCCCTCAACCGTCGCTATACGCTGCCCGCCACCGTCGACCACGAGCCCGACCGCCTGCCCCGCGACGGTCGGACGCTCCTGCTGACAGCCACCATACCCTTCTGACCGATCCGGAGCGCGCCGCCTGCGGAGGGTGCTAGGCTATTCAGGTCTGGAACGGTAGACTGTCGGGTTCGTCGCAAACACCAGCCATCGCCGCAGGAGGACCCCTTGACCGCCATCGCCCCTATCCGGGACATCATCGACGAGATCCGCGCCGGTCGCATGGTCGTCCTGGTGGACGAAGAGGACCGGGAAAACGAAGGTGACCTGGTGATGGCGGGCGAGTTCGTGACGCCGGAAGCCATCAACTTCATGGCCAAGCATGGCCGCGGGCTGATCTGCCTGACCCTCACCGAGCAGCGCTGCGAGCAACTCGGCCTCGGTCTGATGGTGCGTGACAACCGCTCGCCCCACGGCACCGCCTTCACCACCTCGATCGAAGCCGCCGAAGGCGTGACAACCGGCATCTCCGCCCAGGACCGAGCCCGCACGGTGCAGGCTGCGGTGGCGCGCCATGCCAAGCCCAGCGACATCGTGCAGCCGGGCCACATCTTCCCGTTGATGGCACAACGGGGTGGGGTGCTGATCCGCGCGGGCCATACCGAGGCGGGTTGCGATCTCGCGCAGCTTGCCGGGCTGGAACCGGCGTCGGTGATCTGCGAGATTCTCAAGGACGACGGCACGATGGCTCGCCTGCCCGACCTCGTCACCTTTGCGGAGACCCACCAGCTGAAGATCGGCGCGATCCGCGACCTGATCGAGTACCGCGCCTCGACCGAAAGTCTGGTCGAGCGGGTCGCCAGCAAGGCGGTGGACACGGCGCATGGCCGCTTCGACCTGATCGCCTTCGAGGACCAGACCAGCGGTGACGTGCATCTGGCACTGACGCGGGGCGAGATCACGCCGGAAATCGAAACCCTGGTGCGCGTCCACGAGCCGCTCTCGGTGGTCGATTTTCTCGACCCCCAGAGCGGCCGGCACAGTTTCCCGATCGACGCCACGCTGGAGGCCATCGCACGCGAGGGCCGGGGCGCCGTGATCATGCTGTACCGCCCCCAGAGCGGCCGCGAACTGGTCGCGGCGTTGACCGACGACCCGTCTGCGCCCAGGCCTGCGGTCAAGTGGGACCCGCGCCTGTTTGGCGTCGGCGCCCAGATCCTGCGCGACCTGGGGGTAGGCAAGATGCGGCTGATGGCCAGTCCGCGCAAGATTCCTAGCATGGCCGGTTTCGGCCTTGAGGTATGTGGCTATGTTTCGCCCGAAGACGAATAAGGACGGGGCCACCGCGCCCTCTCAGGGAACGGGCCAGGCGGCCCGATTCGACCGGATACGGGAGCTGGCGCCGCGCCACGACGGGCACGGGCTCGTGGTCGGCATCGTGATGAGCCGATTCAACCAGCCCATCTGCGAAGGTCTGTTGTCGGCCTGTGTCGACACGCTGCTGACGCTCGGCGTCGCCGCCGAGGACATCACGCTGGCCACCGTGCCGGGGGCCCTCGAGATCCCGCTCGTGCTCCAGCGAATGGGTTCGAGTGGTCGGTTCGATGCCCTCGTCGCCCTCGGTGCCGTGATCCGCGGCGAGACCTACCATTTCGAGCTGGTCTCGAACGAACAGGGCAGTGGCATCACCCGGGTCGCCCTCGACACGGGCATCCCGGTCGCCAATGGCGTGCTCACCACCGAGGATGAAGACCAGGCAATCGCCCGGATGCAGGTCAAGGGCCAGGAATGTGCCGAAGCGGCGATCGAGATGGCGAACCTGCTGAAGGACTTGGCATGAGCACCCAGAAGGCCAAGCGCAAGGCACGCGAATGCGCGCTGCAGGGGATCTACCAATGGCTGATTTCGGGCAACAGCGTATCCCTGATCGAAGAGCACATCGCCCAGGGTGAGGATTTCGACAAGGCCGACCGGGACTTCTTCACCGTCCGCCTGCGTGGTGCCATTGCCCAGGCGGAGGCACACGATGCGGAGATCTCGCGCCACATCGACCGCAAGGTGTCCGAGCTGTCGCCGGTCGAACACGCGGTCCTCCTGCTCGCAGGACAGGAACTGGCCAATCACCTCGAGGTGCCGTACCGGGTCGTGATCAACGAGGCGATCGAGCTGACCAAGTCGTTCGGCGGCAGCGAAGGTCATCGTTTCGTCAATGGCGTGCTCGACAAGATGGCGGCCGGCCTGCGCGCCGTCGAGGTCGAGGCGGCCGGGCGCAACCGGCGCGGCAAGTAGGGCGCGGAAACGGCCCCATGACAAGGGCGCCCCGCGGGGCGCCCTTGTCATGGGGCGGATGCGGACCCTACATCCGCTCGCTCGAGCTTTCCGCCGCATCGGCAGCCGCCTGGCCGCCGCCGTTCTCCAGGAAATCGCCGGGACTGGGGAGCGGCGTCGAGGGTGGCAGCATGTCCTCCGGCTTGAGCTGCTCGGTAAAGCCCTCGAGCGACCCCATGGACTTCTTGTCGCGCCGTGCCACCGGATCCGAGAGGATGTAGGCTGCCGACAGTTGGGCGAGGGCCTCGAGCGCGTCGCGATGGGTACGCTCCTGGGCATGCGAGGCATCGGCTCCGAAACCGATCAGCGCGGTCCGGATGTCATTGCCGGCCTCGACCGCAGCTGCCGAGTCCGAGCGGTAGTACTTGAACACGTCGCGACGATGGTTGATGTCGTGTTCCTGGGCGAGGGCGATCAGCTTGTGGGTCAGGTGGTAGTCGAAGGGGCCAGACATATCCTGGACGCAGATCGTCGCCGCATGCTCGTCGGTGTTCTGGCCGGGCGCCGCGATCGAGATGTCGAGGCTGACCATCTCGGCGATGTCGCCGTGCAGCGCGGCGGACGAGCCCGAGCCGACCTCCTCGGTGATGGTGAAGAGCGGGAAGGCATCGACGGGCGGGATGCGGCCCGAGTCCCGCACGGCCTTGCAGGCCGCCAGCAGCGCAGCCACGGCGGCCTTGTCGTCCAGATAGCGCGAATTGATGTACCCGCCCGGCTGGACTTCGAGCTGGGGATCAAAGGCAATCCAGTCGCCCACGTGAATACCGGCCCGGACGAGGTCGTCCCGGTTGCGCGCCTCCACATCGACGCGAACCTCGACGTAGTCCCATCCGACCGGCTGGGTATCGATTTCTCCGCCGAAGGCGTGGCCGGACGTCTTGAGGGGCAGGCAGGTGCCGCGCAGCTGGCCGCTGTCGGTATAGATCGTCAGGCGCCCCCCTTCGGCGAAGCGCGCGGACCAGTGCCCGATCGGCACGATCCCGAGCCGGCCATTCGACTTGATCTCGCGGACCATGCCGCCCAGGGTATCTAGGTGGGCGACGATGGCCCTGGCGGGCCGGCTCTCCCGCCCCTTGATCGTGGCGCGAATGGCACCCCGGCGAGTCATCTCGTACGGGATGCCCAGGCCCTCGAGGCGCCCCGCGGTGTAGCGGACGACCGCATCGGTCAGGCCCACCGGACTGGGGATCGCCAGCAGCTGGAGCAGGGTTTCTTCAAGAAAGTCGTAATCGATGGCGGGCAGCGCGCGCGCGGTCATACCAGTCTCCAGGTTGTCAGTTGTCGACCCGCGAGCGCGGAAACAGCAGGTCAATGAAGCACTCGGCAGTGGGTTGCGGCTCGTGGTTGGCCAGGCCCGGCCGCTCGTTGGCCTCGATGATCACGTAGTCATCCCCGTCCACGGCCGGCACCAGGAAATCAAGCCCGGTGACCGGAATGTCGAGGACGCGTGCAGCACGTTCGGCGGCCTCAGCGAGCGTCGGGTGCAGTTGATCGGTGACGTCGTGGATGGTGCCGCCGGTATGCAGGTTTGCCGTGTTGCGTACCTGGATGCTCGTGCCATGCTCAGGCACGTCGTCCAGCGCATGCCCCTGCGAGGCCAGGCAGCGGCGGGTTTCCCCGTCGATGGGAATCTGAGATTCGCCGCCGGTGGCAGCCTGGCGGCGCCGGCTCTGCTTCGCGATCAAGGCCTCGATGCTGCTCTGGCCATCGCCGATCACGGTCGGGGGGCGGCGCACGGCGGCCGCTACCACCCGATAGTCGATCATCACGACGCGCAGGTCCTGGCCGGCGCAGAACCGCTCGACCACGACCCGGTCACCGAAATGACGCGCGGCCTCGATCGCCTCATCGACTTCGTCGATCCGGGTCAGATTGACCGCGATGCCCTTACCCTGCTCGCCGTCCGCGGGCTTCACGACCACGGACCGGTGCCGCGCCAGGAACGCCTTGACGGCCTCCCGATCGTCGGCCGGAATCTGGTCGGGCACCGACAGTCCGGCAGCGGCCAGCAGCCGCAAGGTCACGGCCTTGTCCTGGCAGCGGCTCATCGCGATGGCGGTCGTCAGCTCCGACAGGGATTCGCGACAAACGACGCTGCGCCCGCCAAACTCGAGACGGAAGTATCCGTTGGGCGCATCGACCACCTCCACATGAATGCCGCGGCGACGCGCCTCGTCGACGATGATCCGGGCATAGGGATTCAACTCGCCGATGGCCTCGTCCATCGGACCCGTGAACAGAGGTTCATTGATTGCGTTGCGGCGCTTTACGGCGAATACATTGATGCGCTGGAAGCCAAGCTTCTCGTACAGGGCGATCGCCTGACTGTTGTCATGCAGCACCGACACGTCCATGAAACTCCTCCCCCTGGCCTGGAAGATCTCGGCCAGGTAGCGCACCAGGGCTTCGCCGATACCACCGTGCGGCGCCTGAGGCGCGACGGCCAGCGACCACAGGCTGGACCCCTGGCCAGCATCGCCGAACGCTTCCACGTGATCAACGCCCATGGCCACGCCCAGGACCTCCCCGCTCACCCGATCCTCGGCCATGACATAGATGATCTTCCGATCGGCCCGCCGTCTCCATAGCCGCGCCGCGTCCACCGGCACCATGCGGCGCCCGCGGTAGAGGGCATTGACCGCGGCCAGATCGGCCCGCGTCCGCCACCGCCGCAGCGTGAAGCCGCGCCGGGCCGCCGTCTGCGGACGGTAGGCTGACAGCCACAGCCGGTAGGCCTCCGAGGGGTCGATGAAGAGCTGCTGCGGCGCCTGAGCGACGACCACGTGGGGTCTCTCCACGTAAAAGGCGATATCCCGCTGCCCGTCCCCTTCCTTGAGCAGGGACGCGGCGATTGCGGCCGGGTCGGAGAAGGTCTGACCGGCGATCAGTCGCCCCCAGCCACAATCGACCACCGCCTCGCTGACGGTTTCCTCGCCGGGTTCGGGCCGCGTGTCACTGATGCCGGGGCGTCGCTCGAGCCGCAAGGCCCGGGTGGTGAGTTTGCGATTCATGTCATGTCAGCCGATATGGGTTTGCAACCACCATTCGAGGAGGCCGAGTTGCCACAGCTTCGATCCCCGCAGCGGCGTGATGTGGGCGCCCGGATTGGCCAGCAGCCGGTCGACATAGGGCTGGCGGAACAGGTCCCGCTCACGCGCGGCCCGGCTGGACAGGGCATCCCGAACCTGATCGAGGACGCGGCCCTGCAGGTACTTCAGGGCAGGCACCGGGAAGTAGCCCTTCGGCCGATCGATGACCGCGGCGGGAATCACCTGGCGGGCAGCCTCTTTCAGGATGCCCTTGCCGCCACCCGCGAGCTTGTGGCGGGCGGGAATGCGCGCTGCCAGTTCGACCAGCTCGTGGTCCAGGAATGGCACGCGGGCTTCCAGACCAAAGGCCATGGTCATGTTGTCGACCCGCTTGACCGGGTCGTCAACCAGCATCACGGTCGTATCGAGCCGCAGCGCCTTGTCGACCGGATCAACCGCGCCGGCATCGGCGAAGCGCCGCGCGACGAAGTCACCACTGGCGTCGCCGGTCAGGTAGGCGTCGGTCACCAGCTCCCGGTACTCGGGATGATCCCGGTCGCGGAACGCCGCCAGGTAGTCGCCGACGGGGTCCCGACTGCCGTCGAGCTTCGGGTACCAGTGATAGCCGCCGAAGACCTCATCCGCGCCCTGGCCGCTCTGCACGACCTTGCTGTGGCGGGACACCGCCTCGGAGAGCAGGTAGAAGCCGATGCAGTCGTGGCTGACCATCGGCTCGCTCATGGCCTGGACGGCTTCGGGCAGGCGCTCCAGCAGCTGGGCCTCCGGCACGAAGATGCGCTCGTGGACGGTATCGAAACGCTGGGCGACGATGTCCGCATACTCGAACTCGTTGCCCTTCTCGCCGCCGACGTCCTCGAAGCCGACGTTGTAGGTCCGCAACTGGCTGACACCGGCCTCGACCATCAGGCCGACGATCAGGCTCGAGTCGACGCCCCCTGACAGCAGTGCGCCGACCGGCACGTCGGCCACCAGGCGCCGCTTGACGGCGGCCCGGAGGGCCTCAAGGAGGATGTCGCGCCAGTCATCAAAGCTGCGCGCCTGCTCCTCCTCGGTATGGGCGTAGGCCAGTTGCCAGTACTGGCGCTCGCTGCGCGTCCCGTCGGCCTCGATCTGCATCAGGTGCCCGGGCGCAAGCTTCCGCACGCCCCGCAACAGGGTGTAGGGGGCGGGCACGACGGCATGGAAGGACAGATAGTGATTGAGCGCTACCGGGTCGATCCCGGTGTCGATGCCACCGCCGGTCAGCAGGGCCGGGAGCGAGGACGCGAAGCGCAGTCCACCGCGCACCTCCGCGTAGTAGAGCGGCTTGATGCCCAGCCGGTCACGGCCCAGCAACACCCGCCCGGAGTCCCGTTCCCAGATCGCGAAGGCGAACATCCCGTTAAGGCGCTGGACGAAGTCCGGCCCCCACGCGTGATAGGCCTTCAGCAGGACCTCCGTGTCGCCATGGGAGTAGAAGCGGTAACCCTTGCCCTCCAGCTCCCGCCGCAGCTCGGGGTGGTTGTAGACGGCACCATTGAAGACAATGCCCACGCCGAGCAGCGGGTCGAACATCGGCTGCTGGGCCGCGTCCGAGAGATCCATGATCTTCAGCCGGCGGTGGCCGAAGCCCCGGCCGGGCTGGATCGTCAGGCCATGGGCGTCCGGACCGCGCCGGGACTGGGCCTCCGTCATCCGTGCCAGCGACTCGATGTCGCAGGCCGTTCCATCGAACCTCAGTTCACCAGCGATTCCACACATGCGGGCTCCTTGGTTGTCCGGACCCGGGCGCGCCAGAGCATCGCGGCAAATTGCGGCGGCAGGCGGTTTGGCACGTTGGGAGAGTCGGCATGGGTCCGGGCGCTGGGTCGAGCCGGACGGTCTTGCGGTCGTCCGACACCACCTGCAGCGACGGCAGGGCGCGCGGTACGGGCCCCACGGGTTGCTCGGAAGGTCGTCGGGATGGGGATCCGCCCATCCCGACCTGCATTCTAGCATTTGCGTTTGCACAAAACCTTTTCCAGGCCCCGTTCGGGCGGCGCCTCGGCTAAGCTGGAGCGCTCCGGCCACGATCGCCCGGACCGCACCCAACGCCCGCATCGATACCCCATGAGCTCCGAGTTCGACCTGATCGCACGCTATTTCACCCGCCCGACGCCCGGCGCCGACCTCGGCGTCGGTGACGACGCCGCCCTATTGACGGTCCAGCCGGGCCATCAGCTGGTGGTGAGTTGCGACATGCTGGTTGCAGGCACCCACTTCCTGGCGGACGCCGAGCCCGAGCTGCTCGGATGGAAGACGATGGCTGTCAGCGTGTCGGACCTCGCCGCGATGTCGGCTCGCCCGCGCTGGGCAACCCTGGCCATCAGCCTGCCGCAGGCCGACGACGCCTGGATCGGTTCGCTGGCGGCAGGGATCCACGCCTGTTGCGCCGCGTTTGGCGTCGAACTGGTCGGCGGCGACACCACCCGGGGACCGCTGAACCTGTGTGCCACGGTGTTCGGCGAGGTGCCCGCCGGCCAGGCGACCACCCGGGGCGGTGCACGCCCGGGCGACGAGCTCTGGGTCAGTGGTCAGCCAGGGCGTGCCGCGCTGGCCCTCGGCGAACTGCTCTCGGGGTCAGAGATCTCCCCCGCGCTTGCAGCGTCTTGCCGGATGGCCCTGCACCGGCCCGAGCCAAGACTGGCACTGGGACTCGGCTTGCGTGGGCACGCGAGCGCGATGCTCGACGTCTCGGACGGCTTGCTGGGCGACCTTGGCCACCTGCTCGCACAATCGCGTGTTGGCGCCGAGCTGGATGCCGAGGCCCTGCCGATATCGCCCCTGCTCGCCGCCTGCGGCGACCGACGGCAAGCGATGGATGCGCTCCTGCGCGGCGGCGACGACTACGAGCTGCTCTTCAGCGCCCCGCCGGACGAACGGCAGGCCATCCGGGATATCGCGGCACGCTGCGGGGTCCCGGTGCATTGCATCGGCCGGCTCGACCCGAACGCCGGGCAGGTGGCGTTGCGCTTTGCCGACAATCGGGTCGAGCCGCTGGCGACAAAGGGATACGATCACTTTCGCGGCGTCGACCAGCCCGCGCCGTAGCTGATAATATATACAGGTCCATCGACCCCTCCCCAGCCATGCAGCCCGACCTGCGCTTCTTGATGTCCCACCCGGCCCATTTCGTCGCCTGCGGCTTTGGCAGCGGGCTGGCGCCGCGCGCGCCCGGCACCGCCGGCACGCTGGCCGCCTGGGTCACCTACCCCCTGCTGGCAGCCACATTGCCCGAGCACCTGCTACTGGCGGTGCTGGCGGTGTTCTTCGTGCTCGGCATCACGGTGGCCGACCGAACCGGACGGGATCTCGGCGTGTCGGACCACGGCGCGATCGTCTGGGACGAGATGGTACCGTTCTGGCTCGTCCTGTTGCTGACGCCGTCGGGTCTGGCCTGGCAGGCCACGGCCTTCGCCCTGTTTCGCGCCTTCGACATCGTCAAGCCGCCGCCGATCCGCTGGGCGGACAGCAAGGTCAAGGGCGGATTCGGCGTGATGCTCGACGACCTTTTCGCGGCCGGCTACACGCTACTGGTGCTGGCCCTCCTGAAGCGCTTCTTGGATTGATGGACGATGGACACTGAACTGGCTCAACTCTCGTTCGAAACCGGCGAGTTCCTGCGCGATCGCAACCTCAGGCTATGCACGGTGGAATCCTGTACCGGCGGCTGGATCGGTGAACTCGTGACCGCCACGGCCGGCAGTTCCAACTGGTATGACCGGGGCTTCGTGACCTACTCGAACGACGCCAAGATCGAACTGCTTGGCGTGGATCCCGCCTTGCTGCGTGAACATGGCGCGGTCAGCGAACCCGCGGTGCGTGCAATGGTGGCTGGTGGACTCGAACGCTCCAACGCCGACCTCGTGCTGGCGGTGTCCGGCGTGGCCGGCCCCGGTGGCGGCACCGAGGAGCGACCCGTCGGCACGGTCTGTTTCGCCTGGATTCGCCGCGACGCGCCGGTACACGCCGCCACCATGCGCTTCAACGGGGACCGGGAGTCGGTCCGCCGACAGGCCGTCATCCACGCCCTGCGCACGCTCAAGCGCCTTTACGAATGAACCGTCGGCACATCCATGCAAGGTATGTGCCATAATCGCCTACAACCATAGAGGTAGAACCATGGACGACAACAAGGCAAAGGCTTTGGCCGCGGCCCTTTCGCAAATCGAGAAGCAGTTCGGCAAGGGCTCGATCATGCGCATGGGCGACGGTAACGTCGAGCGCGACATCCAGTGCGTATCCACCGGCTCGCTGGGCCTGGACATCGCGCTGGGTCTCGGCGGACTGCCGCGTGGCCGCGTCGTGGAGATCTACGGGCCGGAATCTTCCGGCAAGACGACCCTCACCCTGCAGGTCGTGGCCGAGATGCAGAAGCTAGGCGGCACCGCCGCCTTCATCGACGCCGAGCACGCGCTCGATGTCGGCTATGCCGCCAAGCTCGGGGTCAACATCGACGACCTGCTGATTTCCCAGCCCGATACGGGCGAACAGGCCCTTGAGATCTCCGACATGCTGGTCCGCTCGGGCGGTGTGGACGTGGTGGTGATCGACTCGGTCGCCGCGCTGACGCCGAAGGCCGAGATCGAAGGCGAGATGGGCGACCAGCTGCCGGGCCTGCAGGCCCGCCTGATGAGCCAGGCCCTGCGCAAGCTCACCGCCAATATCAAGCGCACCAACACCCTGGTCATCTTCATCAACCAGATCCGGATGAAGATCGGCGTGATGTTCGGCAACCCCGAAACCACGACCGGCGGAAACGCCCTGAAGTTCTACGCCTCAGTACGGATGGACATTCGCCGCACCGGCGCGATCAAGCGGGGTGACCAGGTCGTCGGCTCCGAAACCCGGTGCAAGGTGGTCAAGAACAAGGTGGCGCCGCCGTTCCGTGAAGCCCACTTCGACATCCTGTACGGCGAGGGCATCTCCCGCGAGGGGGAGATCATCGACCTGGGCGTCGAGCACAAGATCGTCGACAAGTCCGGTGCCTGGTACGCCTACGGCGGCAGCAAGATCGGCCAGGGCAAAGACAACACGCGCGAGTTCCTGCGAGGCAATCCCGACCTCGCGCGTGAGATCGAAAACAAGGTCCGCGTCGCCGTCGGCCTGCCCGAGATGCCGCCCGTGCCGGCGGCCAAGGCAGACAAGCCGGCAGAGGCCGAGGCCTGAATCGAGGCAAGATGACCCGGGAGGCCTTGCGACAACGCGCCCTCAGACTGCTGGCCCAACGGGATCATTCCCGGGCCGAGCTGGTTCGCAAGCTGGCCTCCCTGGGCACGCCAGAGGAGATCGAGGCGGTCCTCGACCGCATGGCCGAGCTCGATCTCCAGTCGGACCAGCGCTTCGCCGACCAGTGGGTTCGCAGCAAGGCCGCGCGCTTCGGCGCCTCGCGCCTCCGCCACGAACTCCGCCAGCGCGGGATTTCAGACGAGCTCGGCGAGCAGGCGCTCACCCGGGCATTGCCCGACGACGAACGCTCCCGGGCACGAAAGGTCTGGGAGAGCCGTTTTGGCCAGTTGCCCGCGGATTCGCGCGAATGGGCGCGCCAGGCCCGCTTCCTCCAGTACCGCGGCTTTTCGACCGACGTCATCCGCCAGATCCTGAAGGGGAGCGATCATGAGCCTGCTTAGGGTCGTGGGTCTGCGCAAGAAATACAAGACGCGCACCGTCGTCCACGACGTCGGTTTTGAAGTCGGCAGCGGCGAGGTGGTCGGGCTTCTGGGCCCCAACGGCGCCGGAAAGACCACCTGTTTCTACATGATCGTCGGCCTCGTCGCAGCCGACGGGGGCGAAATCAGCCTCGACAGCAAGGCCATCACCCATGCGCCGATCCACGCACGGGCACGGCTTGGCCTGTCCTACCTGCCCCAGGAGATGAGCGTCTTCCGCAAGCTCACGGTGGCGGAGAACATCCAGGCGGTGCTCGAACTCCAGCAACTCGACAGCAGCGAGATCCAGGCGCGCCTCGAGTCCCTGCTCGAGGAGCTCGGTATCGCGCATCTCCGCGACAGCGCCGCCCTCGCCCTGTCGGGTGGAGAGCGTCGGCGCTGCGAAATTGCCCGCGCCCTGGCCACCGCGCCGCAGCTCATCCTGCTGGACGAGCCATTCGCCGGTGTTGATCCGATCGCCGTCCTCGACATCCAGAAGATCATCCGCTTTCTGAAGGAAAAGGGCATCGGGGTTCTGATTACCGATCACAATGTGCGTGAGACGCTCGGCATCTGCGATCGGGCCTACATCATCAACGCAGGAGAAGTCCTGGCGAGCGGCACGCCAGACGACATCATCAGAAACGAACAGGTACGACGGGTGTACCTCGGCGAGCACTTCCGGATGTAAGCTGAGGCCTAGAAGAAGATCATGAAACCCACCCTCCAGCTCAAGCTCTCCCAGCACCTCACGCTTACGCCCCAGTTGCAGCAGTCGATCCGGCTGTTGCAGTTGTCCACGCTTGAACTCAACCAGGAGATCGAGCAAGCCCTGCGCGAAAACCCGATGCTCGAGCGCGAAGAGGGGGCGGACGAACCCGAGCATCACGCCGAGTCCGCCGCCTCGGGCAGTGACGAGCGGAACACGTCGACCGAGCGCTCCTCGGAAGATTCGGGCGACCGCAGCGGGGACGCCAGTGAGGCCCACCAGGAGTCGGCGCGCGAGGAACCGCGAGACAACGAGGAGCTGGGCGAATGGATGAGCACCAGCCCGGGCAGCAGCGCACCGCGGGACGACGATGACGAGACCGATTTTCAGGAACTCCAGGCGGCGGGTACATCGCTACGGGACCACCTGGATTCCCAGATCGCCCTGACCCCGCTCACCGACCAGGACCGGGCGCTCGTCCGCTTCGTCATCGAGGCACTCGATGACGACGGCTACCTCAGCCAACCCCTTGAGGAACTGCTGCCGCTCCTGCCCGAAGAGCTCGAACTGGGCGTCGACGATCTCCAGATCGCCCTGTGCCATATCCAGAACCTCGAGCCGGCAGGAATCGGCGCGCGCTCGCCCCAGGAGTGCCTCGGCCTCCAGCTGAAGGCTATGGACCAGAGCGAGACCAGGGACATGGCGCTGATCATCGTCACGGAGCACCTGGAGTTGCTCGCCAGTCGCGACTTCAATCGCCTCAAGCGCCTGCTCCACTGCCAGGACGCCGACCTGCGCGCGGCCCACGAGCTGATCCTTCGCCTCAACCCGCGCCCCGGCGCCCGCTTTGCACCGAACGACACCCGCTACGTGGTCCCCGATGTCGTCGTCCGCAAGCTGCGCAACCGCTGGACTGCGAGCCTCAACCCCGACGCGATGCCGAAGCTGCGGATCAATCAGATGTATGCTCGGATCCTGCAGCAGAACCGGGGATCGGCTGCCTCCCTGGCCGGACAGCTGCAGGAAGCGAAGTGGCTGCTCAAGAATGTGCAGCAGCGGTTCGATACCATTCTCAGGGTGTCACAGGCCATCGTTGACCAGCAAAGACAGTTCTTTGATCATGGTGAGGTGGCGATGCGCCCACTCACGCTGAGGGAAATCGCCGAGACCCTGGACCTGCATGAATCAACCATTTCCCGCGTCACGAACCAGAAGTACATGGCCACGCCGCGGGGCATTTTCGAACTCAAGTATTTCTTCGGCAGTCACGTCGCCACCGACAGCGGTGGGGCGGCGTCTTCCACTGCGATTCGCGCGCTGATTCGCCAGTTGGTGGACGCCGAAGACAGGAAGAAGCCCCTGTCCGACGCGAAGATTGCCGAACTCCTCGGCCAGCAGGGTATCGTGGTAGCACGACGAACGATCGCCAAGTATCGCGAGTC
>JBNLCM010000103.1:0-8897 GCA_050303815.1 Rhodocyclaceae bacterium | reverse complement strand
GGGCAGGGTGAGCGCATCGCCTTCCACGCGCCCTGCACGCTGCAGCATGGACAGAAGGTCCGGGGTGTCGTCGAGGGGCTTCTTGCGGCGGCCGGCTACGAGGTCCTGCCGGTGGCCGACTCCCACCTGTGTTGCGGCTCGGCCGGCACCTACTCCCTGCTGCAGCCCGAGCTGTCCATGCAGCTGCGGGACAACAAGCTGGCCGCACTGGGGGCCGGTGGCCCGAGCCGGATCGCGTCGGCCAACGTGGGCTGCATGACGCACCTGGAGTCCGGCGCCGACGTGCCCGTGGTGCATTGGATCGAGCTGATCGACGAGCGGCTGCGCACGTGACCGGTTAAATGTGAATTTTCATTGAACCGGAGCGAATGGCTGCCGTTGACGGAGCCATGACGCCCTCACAGCCTACCGTTATTGACGACATCGCTTCGGCGAGCGTCCGAATTCCCTCCCAGCCCGCGGTGCTCGTCGAGTTGCTGGAGTTGATCGACTCCGGCGAGTTCGACGTGCGCCGGGTCGCCGCGGTCATGGCCCGCGACGCGGGCCTGGTCGCCCTGCTGTTCAAGCTCGCCGCGACGCCCACCTATGCCAAGGGGCGTCCATTGCAGAGTCTCGAACAGGTTCTGCAGGTGGTCGGTGTCCGGCAGTCATTCAACCTGGCCCGCGCGCTGGCGATCCGCGAGGCCATCGGTGGCGACCGGCTGCTGATGGAGAGCTTCTGGGAACGCTCCACCGCGATTGCGACGTACGCCGCGGGCATCGCCGCGGACCGGGTGATGGTCTGCAACATCTTTCCGGACCTGGCCTACATGGCCGGTATGTTCCAGGACTGCGGGGTGCCGCTGCTGGCGGAGCGATTCGAACACTATCGGACCCTGGAGTCCCTTGCCGCCAGGCCGCCGCGGCCGGTCCGCATGATCGACGAGGACCGGCACTTCAAGACCGACCACTGCACGGTGGGCTATCTGGTCGCGCGGCACTGGCGATTGCCCGACTTCGTCGCCGAGGCGATCCGTCACCACCACGAACTATCCGCGCTGGGCGAGCACCAGGTGCGCAGTGTGGTTGCCATCCTGTTGCTGGCCACCGAGATGCATCATCGCGATCTCCACGTCACTTGCGACGAGTGGCTGCTCGCCCGCGAGGCCGTGGTGGAGGAACTCGGGCTCGATCTGGACGGACTCGACGAATACTGCGAAGAAATCCGCGATCGCTGTCATTCCGTGCCGTGACAATGGCAGCGGAGCGGCTATTGTCTACCGCTGCCCATGAACACCACCCGGACACCTCTCACCAAAATGGCCATTAGCGTGGAGACCTGTGTTGCCCGTCATCAGGGTGACCGGCGCGAGCAGCAGGACCGTGTCGAGATCTTCGGGCATCCCACGATGGGCGGCATGATGATGGCCGTCCTGGCGGACGGCATGGGCGGGCACTCCGGCGGCGCGATGGCCGCCGAACAGGTCCTCCTCAAGGCGCGCCAGAATTTCGAGATGTACGCGCCGCGCTCCGAAACGCCGGATCACCTCCTCAAGGAAATCATCGAGGAGGCCCATCTCGTCATCAAGCTGACGCGCTTCACAAGCGAGAAGGATCCCCACAGCACGGCGGTTGTCATGCTGCTGCAGCCCGGCCGCATCGACTGGGCCCACTGCGGCGATTCACGGCTCTACCATTTCCGTGGCGGGCAACTGGTGTGCAAGACCGAGGACCAGTCGCTGGTCGAGCAGCTGGTGCGCAAGGGCGTAATCAGCGCCGAGGCGGCCATCGACCACCCCCACCGCAATGTGCTGCTGTCCTGCCTCGGGGCGGAGAACCCGCCCAAGGTGATCCACGGCAAGGTTGGCGAGCTGCGGGCCGGTGATGCGTTCCTGCTGTGCTCGGACGGCCTGTGGGCCTATTTCGAGGACGCCGAGCTCGGGCGCACCCTCGACAGCCTTCCGCCGCGGGTGGCCGCGGAGCGTCTGATCGGTCAGGCGCGCGAGCGCGCCGGCGGCGAGGGCGACAATATCTCCGTCGCCATCATCAAGCTGGTCGAGGTGCCCGTCGCGCAGAAGCCGGGCGCGGCGCCCCGCGTCGGTCGCTGAAGCGGTCTCATTCCTCCCGTCGCAACATCCGGCGACGCCAGAACAGCAGCCCCATCACCAGCGCGCAGCCGGCCATCAGCAGGATGACCCACCAGAAGCCGCGCCGGCCTTCCGTCAACGGCATGTCGCTGAAGTTCATGCCCCAGATGCCGGCGATCAAGGTCGCGGGCATGAACAGCATCGACAGCACGGTCAGGATGCGGACCTCGACATTCAGCCGGTTCGAGGCGGAAGACATGTAGATCTCGAGCAGGTCGCCGAGCTGATCCCGCACGGCATCAAGGGACTCCAGCACGTGGATCGCGTGGTCCTGTACATCGCGCAGGTAGAGGCGCGTTTCCGGTGTGAAACTATTGCGGTCGCTGCGCTGCAGGGTGCCGACCAGCTCGCGCAGAGGCCAGACGGCGCGGCGGACGGTCAGGGTGTCGCGCTTGCAGCGGTTGATCCGGGCGAGCAGGGACGGGGATGGGCTCGTCATCGCCTCCTCTTCGAGGGCCTCGGCCTCCTCGGCGAGGTGGTCCACGGCCAGGAAGTAGCGATCGACCACGACGTCGAGCAGGGAGTAGGCCAGGTGGTCTGCGCCGCGTTCGCGGAGCGCCGACTGGTCGGTCCGCATGCGTTCCCGGATCGGGGTGAAGATGCCCCGGGACTGTTCCTGGAAGCTCAGCACGAAGTTGCGCCCGAGCACCAGGCCGAGCTGTTCCGAGCTCAGTTGCCCGTCTTCCCGGTCCACGTCGAGCAGGCGCAGGACGATGAACAGGTAGGCCGGGTATTCGTCCACCTTGGCGCGCTGGGTGGTGTTGAGAATGTCCTCCATCGTCAGCGGGTGCAGCTCGAACCGTCGGCCGATCTCGGCCATGACGGCAGGATCGTGCAGGCCGTGGACATTCAGCCAGACGGTCTGCCGGGTGGGTGAGAAATCGCGTGCCTCGGTGATCGAGGCGAATTCGCGTTCCGCCATCCCGGACGCGTCGTACTCGATCAGGGAGATCCGTGGACGGTCCGTCTTGATCTCGCCGACATGGACGAGCGAGCCGGCCGGTACGCCGAGCTTGTGGTCGGAGCGACGGCCCTTGTTGCGCTTCCTGGCCGCCTTGTCCCTCGGGGGCTTGTCCTTGACAGGCTTGTCGCTCATCCGGGCTCCTCGGTGGGGCGGGTGGCCCGCGTCCGGCGATTTAAGTAATATCCCCTGCAGGGAACCCGGACGCATCGCCTTCGCGGGCTGGGCGCGGGAAGCACTCAAAATACAAGAAACTCGCGGGTAACGCAGGACGCATCCGCGGACGGACGATTGGACCGCCCGGACGAGATGCGTGTCCTAGTCCCAATTCTTCCAATCATGAGTTCCAATGCCCGTTGTCATCGGAGTACCGGCCGAATCGGTCAGTGGCGAATGCCGCCTGCCGGTTGTGCCGGAGGTGGTTCGTCGCTATCTCGGCCTGGGCGCCACCGTGTTGCTGCAGGCCGGCGCTGGGCGCGCCGCCCATTTCAGTGACGATTCGTTTGGCGAGGTACGGCTCGCGGCGGATGTCGGCGAGGTTGTGGCCGAGGCGAACGTATTGCTCTGCGTGCAGCCGCCGCCCGTCAAGATCATCAAGAAGCTCAAGCCGGGCACGGTCCTGCTCGGCATGCTCCAGCCCTGGTCCGACAAGAAGCGCGTGGAGGCGCTGATGGCCGGTCAGGTGACGGCGTTCTCGCTCGAATTGCTGCCTCGCATCACGCGCTCCCAGAGCATGGATGCGCTGTCCAGCCAGGCTGCGGTGGCGGGCTACGAGTGCGCGCTGATCGCCGCCGACCATTCACCCAAGTTCTTCCCGATGCTGACCTACGCGGCCGGCACCATCCGGCCCGCGCGCGTGCTCGTGATCGGCGCTGGCGTGGCCGGCCTGCAGGCGATTGCCACCGCGCGCCGGATCGGCGCCATGGTCGAAGCCTACGACGTGCGTCCGGAGACCCGGGAACAGGTGGAGTCGCTGGGCGCGAAGTTCGTCGATACCGGCGTTTCCGCCGCCGGCGTGGGCGGCTACGCGCGCGAGCTGACGGACGACGAGAAGGCGCGTCAGACGGAACGCCTGGCCAAGGCCGTGTCCCAGTGCGATGCGCTGATCACGACGGCGGCGGTGCCGGGCAGGAAGGCGCCCGTGATCGTGACCGCGGACATGGTCCAGGCCATGAAGCCGGGCGCCGTGGTCGTCGACATGGCGGCCGAGAGTGGCGGGAACGTCGAAGGTAGCGTGGCGGGGGAAAAGACCTGGATCGGCGAGGTGCTCGTCATCGGGCCGACCCACATCCAGAGCCGCATGCCGGTGCATGCGTCCGAGATGTACGCCAAGAACCTATTCAACTTCATTTCCCCGTTCATCCAGGACGGCGAGCTTGCTCTCGACTGGGACGATGAAGTGATGGCCGGCTGCTGCCTGACCCACGATGGCGAGTTGCGCCACGCCGGGGTTCGGGGCGCGCTCGGTCTCTAGACCAGGACGGGAGAAAGGATCATGGAAGGAATCGTCTATCTGTACGTATTCATGCTGGCCGCCTTCGTCGGCTACGAAGTCATCTCGCGGGTGCCGGTCATCCTGCACACGCCGCTGATGTCGGGCTCCAACTTCATCCACGGCGTGGTGCTGGTCGGTGGCATGGTGGCGCTGGGCCACGCCGAGTCCGGCTTCGAGATGCTGCTCGGATTCGTCGCCGTGGTGCTCGGTGCGGCCAATGCGGCGGGCGGCTATGTCGTGACCGAGCGGATGCTCGGCATGTTCAAGTCGGGTAACCGCAAGGGAGGCGCATGATGACCGGGAACTGGTTCATCCACGCCGCCTATCTGGCGGTTGCGGTAGTGTTCATCCTCGGGCTGAAGGCGATGGCCTCGCCGGCGACGGCGCGCAAGGGCATCGTGTGGGCAGGTTACGCGATGGTCGCCGCCATCGTCGTGACGCTCTTCTGGCCAGGCATGGACAACCGCTTCCTGATCCTGCTCGGCATCCTGGTGGGCGGCATTCCGGCCTGGCGGTCCGGCAAGTCGGTGGCGATGACCGACATGCCGCAGATGGTCGCGATCTACAACGGCATGGGCGGCGGCGCGGCGGCGGCGATCGCGGCCGTCGAGTTTGCGCGGGGCGAGGTGCATGGCACCGCGATCACGATCATGGCCGTCCTCGGATCGCTGATCGGCTCGGTGGCCTTCTCAGGCTCCTGCGTGGCGTGGGCCAAGCTTGCCGGCAAGATGCGCAAGGCGTATCGCTTCCCGAGCCAGCAGACGCTCAACATCGTGCTGGCCATCGTGGTGGGCTGGCTGGGTCTCGGCATCATCGTCGACGGTGATGCCTGGGCCATCGCGATTCTGCTCTTCTTCGTGGCCTCGCTCGCCCTCGGCGTGGTCTTGACGACGCCGATCGGCGGCGCCGACATGCCGGTGGTGATTTCGTTGCTCAATGCCTTCACGGGTCTTGCGGTGGGCTTCGAAGGTTACGTGCTGGGCATTCCGGCCCTGATCGTGGCGGGCATCGTGGTCGGCGCCTCGGGTACGTTACTGACCCTGCTGATGGCCAAGGCGATGAACCGGCCGATCCGGAACGTGCTGTTCACGCCCCTGACCGGCGAGGCGTCGGAGGGTGGTGAGGTCATCGAGGGCCAGATGCAGGAAACCAGTGCACTCGATGCCGCCGCCACGATGCGCTATGCCGGCAAGGTCATTATCGTGCCCGGCTACGGCATGGCGGTGGCCGGGGCCCAGCACAAGGTCTGGGAGATGACGCAGCTGCTCGAGGAGGCCGGGGTCGAGGTCGCCTTCGCGATTCACCCGGTGGCCGGCCGGATGCCGGGGCACATGAACGTCCTGCTCGCCGAAGCTGGCGTGCCCTACGACAAGATCTTCGACCTGGAAGAGATCAACACGGACTTTGCACAGACCGACGTGGCGCTGGTGATCGGTGCCAACGATGTCGTCAATCCGATCGCGCGGACCGACAAGTCGAGCCCGATCTACGGGATGCCGATCCTCAATGTGGACCAGGCGCGCAACGTCATTGTCGTCAAGCGGGGCAAGGGCACGGGTTACTCGGGTGTCGAGAATGCGCTGTTCTTCAAGGACAACTGCCGGATGCTCTATGGCAGCGCGCAGGAGGCCATTGCCGACGTGATCCAGCACGTCAAGAGCATGGAGGGCTGAGCGAGGCCCGTTCCTGGGATGCAGGAAGGCCGCCCTCGGGCGGCCTTTCTCATGGTTTGCCCGGATTGCCCGGCTCAGCGGCGCGAGAAGGCCTCTGCGAGAATCCGACCGAAGGACTCGGCACTGATCGGCGATCCGTGCAGGCGCCCCTGGCTGGCATGACAACCGAGGCGCGCGAGTGCGTCACGCTGGGCGGCGTGCTCGACCCCCGCCGCGACCACGTCCAGGTGCAGGCCGCGGGCGGTGTGGAGCATGGACTCGATCAGGATCTCGCCCTCGTCGGTCAGGATCAGGTCGCGAACGAACTGGGGGTCGATCTTGAGGCCGGACAGGGGCAGGTGGCGCAGCAGGCTGAGCGGCGAACCATCCGAGCCGAAACGGTCGAGCCGCAAGCGGATGCCGGCCTCCTGCAGGGCATAGAGATGGGCCATCGCCACGCCAGAGTCAGGCAGCCGGGCACAATCGACCAGTTCGACCTCGAGCAGGTCCGGTCGCAGCGCGTATTGTCGGACATGGCCGAGCAATTCATCGGCAAACCCGGCGCGCGACAGCTCCTGCGCCGACACGTTGATCGCCAGGAGCAGCTCGCAGCCGTACGCGTCGTGCCAGGCGGCGGCCTGCTCGCAGGCGTGGGACAGGGCCCACCCGCCCAGCGCTTCCATGCTGCCCGAGCGCATCGCGACAGGGATGAACTGTTCTGCGTCGAGCAAACCGAGCTGGGGGTGGTTCCAGCGCAGCAGGGCCTCGGCGCCGATCAGCGCAGCATCGCTCAGGCGGTAGCGCGGCTGCCAGTGCAGCGTCAGTTCGCCCCGGTCAGGCGCGCGGCGGATGGCGGCATCGAGGCTCAGGCGGGCCAGCGAATCGACCGCGTCGGTCGGGCTGAAGAGGCGGATCGGTGTGTGGCTCCGACGTGCCGCGTCGAGGGCCTGTTCGGCTGCCGACAGCAAACGGGCGAGGTCCTCGCCGTGCTCGGGGCCGATTGCGACGCCGATATGGGCATTGAGATTGATGGTCGTCGGCCCCGCATCCAGCGGGGCGCCGATGGCATCAAGCATGGCCCTGGCGATCGCCTCGGCCTCGTCGGCCCCCCGGCTGCTGCCCGCCACGACGACGAAACTGTCCGGTCCGATCCGCGCGACCGCGGCGTCCTCCGGCGCATTCATGACCAAGCGCTCGCCGACACCGGCAAGCAGGCGGTTGCCGGCTTCCTCGCCGATCTGGGCGTTGATCCGATGGAATCCCACCAGATCCACCACCATCAGGACCAGCTTGCGGCGCGCTTCGCGTGCGCGGCTGGCGAGGTCGAGGTAGGGCTCCGGCAGGCCGTGGCGATCGGGCAATCCGGTGATGTCGTCCACCGGATCCGCCTCACGGGCCTGGCGGCGGAGGGTCTCCCGTTCGCGCAGGTCGCGCAACGTAACCAGAAAGTGCCGGGATCTGCCCGCTGCCCGCCCGATCTGCACGACCTGCCAGGCGCACAGGGCGGTCTCGTCACCGACCAGGGTGACGGGGGCCTCGGTCTCCAGCCGACCGCTTGCGGCGAGCGCTGCGTCGTCCAGGATGTTCTCGGCCCCATCGGCCAGCAGCGCGCTGGCGGGGCGGCCGAGCAGCTGTTGGCGGGTCTGTCCGGTCAGCCGGCAGACTGCCGGATTGACGGCAAGGATGCGGTGTGACGCATCCAGGATCAGGACCCCTTCCGGATTCAGTACGAAGAGCTCGCCGCCGAAGCGCTCGACCGGTGAGGGTTCGTGGATCGGCTGGTGGATCAGCAGGATCTCCACTCGACCGCCAGGCAGTTCGATGCGCTGGTCGCGCAGGTCGACTTCAAATGAGGTGCCATCCCCCCGCTGGTGACGCTGCCGCCCCGTGGCCTTGGCGGGCTCGACTTGCAGGGCCGCCAGCGTGGTGCCGAGCAGAGCAGGGCGGTCAAGCCCGTAGGCCGCTTCTGCAGCGCTGTTGGCGTCGAGGACGCGTAGCGTGTCGGGCTCGCACAGCAAGGCAGGAAAGGGCAGCGAGGCGAACGCCCGTCGGTGCCGTCCGTCGGCCGGGTGAACCACGATGGGCGCGCGCGCGGCGCCACCGCTCTCGCCCGGCAGGATCAGGACCTTCCAGCCGGCGTGTGGCCCGGGAAGCTGGCGCGCCGTGGCGGGGTCGACTTCCACCGTGTCCAGCGACCGCCCGACCAGCGTGGCCCCGTCGAGCGCGAGTTGGGCTTGGGCGGTGGTGTTGGCTGCACGGATTCGGCCGGTGCCATCGGTGACGAGCACGGGTTGGTGGACGGCAGCCGCGAGCCTCGGCCAGACCTTGTCGCCCAGCGGGCGAGGGGGCACCGGCTCGGTCAGGCCGCCCGTGTCAGGGCTGAGGACCAGCGCGTGAACGCCGGGTCGCACCCGGGCTGCGGACAGGCAGCGCAGGTGTCGACGTTCGCCGTTGGGCATCCTCAGGGTCAGGCTGCCGCGGGAGGCCCCTTCGACGAACAGGGCGCCGCGGGCCGCCAGGAAGGCCGCCTCACTGGGGAACAGGTCGCAAAGGGGCTGCCCGACCAGTTCCGGGTAGGTCCGTTCGAGGAGGTGGCACGCGGCGCTATTGACCTCGAGGATCGTCTCGTCGCTGGTGATGATCAGGCCTTCCTCGACCAGTTC
>JBNLCM010000102.1:0-11563 GCA_050303815.1 Rhodocyclaceae bacterium | reverse complement strand
TGCGTTTCGCCGATCGGGATGCCCGGCCGGCTGTTCCGGCCGGCGAGCCGTTCCGCGTGGTCTGGGAGGACGACGCGCTGCTGGTGCTGGATAAGCCGGCCGGACTCGCGGTGCATGGTGGCAGCGGGGTCAGCTTCGGCGTCATCGAGCAATTGCGACGCCAGCGGCCAGAGGCCCGTTTTCTCGAACTGGCCCATCGGCTGGATCGTGAAACCTCGGGTCTGCTGATCGTGGCCAAGAAGCGCTCCGCGCTGACCGTGCTGCACGACCGGATGCGGGACGGGGGGATCGGCAAGCGCTACCTGACTCTGGTGTCGGGCCGCTGGATGAACCCGCGCCAGCACATGCGTCAGCCGCTGCTGAAATTCCTGGCTGGTGACGGCGAGCGCCGGGTGCGGGTCGACCGGGAGGGCAAGCCCGCCCATAGCATCGTCAGCCTCGTCCGGCGCTGGCAGTCGTGTTCCCAGCTCGAGGTCGAGTTGAAGACGGGGCGCACCCACCAGATCCGGGTTCATCTGACCCAGGCGGGCTACCCCCTGCTGGGCGATGACAAGTATGGTGACTTCGCGCTCAACAAGCAGCTGGAGCGCGAAGGCTTGAAGCGCATGTTCCTGCACGCCTGGCGGCTGGACTTCCGCCATCCGTTGACCGACGCGCCGATCTCGGTCACGGCGCCCTTGCCGCAGGAACTCGAGCACTATCTGGCCGCCGTGGAGCAACGAGAGGAGAGGGATTTTGGCTGACCGATTCGATCTGATCGTCTTCGACTGGGATGGCACCCTGCTGGATTCCGCGGCCGCGATCGTGCTTGCCATCCAGGCCGCCTGCCGGGACCTCGGCCTGCCCGTGCCAAGCGACGAGCGTGCGCGCCACGTCATCGGGCTGGGCCTTTCCGATGCGCTGGCCTACGCTGTGCCCGAACTGCAGGAGGCGGACTATCCGCGGATGGTGGAGCGATACCGCCATCACTACCTCGCTTCCGACCACGAGCTGAACCTGTTTGCCGGCACCGAGGCCATGATCGCGACGCTGGCCGGGCGAGGTCACTCGCTCGGTGTCGCGACGGGCAAGAGCCGCAAAGGCCTGGATCGGGCGCTGTCCTACACCGGGCTCGGCAAGCATTTTCTTGCCACGCGCTGCGCCGACGAGTGTTTTTCCAAGCCGCATCCGCAAATGCTTCACGAGCTGATGGCGGAGCTTGGAGCGGTGCCGGAACGCACGCTGATGGTCGGCGATACGACCCATGACCTGCAGATGGCCGAGGCCGCTGGCGTTGCTGCGCTGGCGGTGAGCTTTGGCGCCCACCCGGAAGCGGTGCTGCGCCGCCATCCGGCCCTCGCCTACATTGATCGCCCGGAGGCGCTCGGACAGTGGCTGGACAGGAACGCCTGATCTGCGGCTCGGACGACCTGGCGGAGGGCGCCGCCGGGGTGCGTTTCGAGGTGAGCCTGGCCGGGCGGCGGGAGCCCGCCTTTGTCGTGCGATTCGAAGGGCGTGCATACGGCTATCTCAACCGTTGTGCCCATGTGCCCTCGGAGCTGGACTGGATCGAGGGCAACTTCTTCGATATCGACGGGCGATGGCTGATCTGCGCCACCCACGGGGCCATCTACGATCCGGCGACCGGCCACTGCGCGGGTGGGCCATGCCGGGGCGGCGGCCTGGTGCGCGTCGATGTGATCGAGCGGGACGGCGGGGTCTACCTGGTAGACCGGCGGGCGAACTGAAAAGGCTGAAAAGGCGCGTCGCCCGGTTCGCCTCCGCGCCCCGCTCAGGGCAGGGCGAACCCCTCGATCCGCAGCATTCTCGCCAGCGCGATCAGAGGCAGGCCGACCAGGGCGTTCGGATCGTCGCCGCGAAGGGCTTCGAGGAGCGTGATGCCGAGCCCCTCGGATTTCGCGCTGCCTGCGCAGTCGAGGGGGCGCTCCGTCGCGACATAGCGCTCGATCTCCTCGCGCGACAGGGTGCGGAATCGCACCTCCGTGGGGACGGCCTCGAGCTGTGCCATTCCGGTCCGTGCATTGAAGAGACAGAGTGCGGTGTGGAAAACGACGGTTTCGCCACTCATGCGCGTGAGCTGTGCAATGGCACGTGCCTCGGTGCCGGGCTTTCCGAAAACCTCGTCGCCGATATGGGCGACCTGGTCGCTGCCGATGATGAGCGCGTCCGGGTGCCGACCCGCGACGGCCTCGGCCTTGGCCCGGGCCAGACGCTCCGCCGTCTGCGGTGGATGTTCGCCGGGGAGCGGCGTTTCATCCACTTCCGGCCTGTCCGTGACGAACGGGAGGCCGAATCGCTCGAGCAGGGCCTTGCGATAGATGGAGGTCGAGGCGAGAACGAGGGGGGGCGCCATATTCAAAGCTGGATACTCGCTTTACTTGAACAGCCGGAAATAATATCATCCCGCTCTTATGTCGCCATCGGGCCTCCTCATCGATCCGTTCGCGTTCGCGCGCGAATCCAGGGAAATCTCTGAGAGTTGCCCGGTGGACAGCTTTGAAAGGCTGGCAGACGCCGTGCTCGTTCCGGAAGGCTCGCTCCAGGCCGCGTTTTACGCGTGGCGCGATGCCGACGGCAAGAGTTGGCTGAAGCTGGATCTGAAGGGCGCGCTGGTGCTTCAGTGTCAGCGATGTCTTGAGGCGCTGACGTGGCCCGTCGAGGTGTCGAGTCTGTTTCTCCTGGTGAGGGACGACGACGAACTGCCGGAAGACGATCTGGAAGAAGACGCGTGGGACTGCCTGCCGGTCGGCAAGCGGCTCGACCTGCGCCAGATCGTTGAGGACGAAGCCCTGCTGGCGATGCCTTTCGCGCCACGACATGATGATTGCAGTGCCCCGTCCCCTGCGGATGGTGGCGAGAGAACGTCGCCGTTCGCCGGTCTTGCCCAGCTACGCAAGCCCGAGGGGCGCGGGTGATTTGTACCAAGGAGTTTTTCGATGGCCGTCCAACAGAACAAGAAGTCCCCTTCGAAGCGTGGCATGCACCGCGCCCACGATTCGCTGAGCAATCCGCCGCTGGCCGTCGAGGCCACCACGGGCGAAGTGCACCTGCGGCACCACATCAGCCCGAACGGTTTCTACCGCGGCAAGAAAGTCGTCAAGACCAAGGGCGAGTAATCCGTGCCTACTGACGGCGCGACGCCGACGGCGTACGCGCCGTTTTTGTGCCCACGATCCGCACGACTGAAGTGAGTTCTTCCCGCACGACGATCGCCATCGATTGCATGGGTGGCGACCATGGCCCCGAGGTGACGGTCCCCGCCACTGCGGATTTCCTGCGCGCCGACCGACAGGCGTCGGCGATCATCGTCGGCCGCCCGGATGTGCTCGAGGCCCCCTTTGCCGAGCTGTCCGAAGCGTTCGGCGAGCGGGTGCGGCTGCAGCCGGCGAGCGAGGTCGTGGCGATGGACGAGCCCCCCGCCAGTGCGCTGCGGGGGAAGAAAGATTCCTCGATGCGCGTGGCCGTCAACCTGGTCAAGTCCGGCGAGGCGAATGCTGCCGTTTCGGCGGGAAATACCGGCGCCCTGATGGCGATTTCGCGATTTGTGCTGAAGACGCTGCCGGGCATCGACCGGCCGGCGATCGCCACCGTGCTCCCGACCGCCCGGGGTCACTGCCATGTTCTGGACCTGGGCGCCAACGTGGACTGCTCCGCCGAGCACCTGATGCAGTTCGGCATCATGGGGGCCATGCTGGTCTCCGCCGTCGAGCACATCGATCGGCCGACGGTCGGCCTCCTCAATATCGGCGAGGAAGAGATCAAGGGCAACGAGGTGGTCAAGGAAGCGGCAGAATTGTTGCGCAAGAGCGGCCTGAACTTCTACGGCAATGTGGAAGGCACCGACATCTATAAAGGCACGACGGACGTCGTCGTGTGCGACGGGTTCGTCGGCAACGTGGCGCTGAAGACTTCGGAAGGCCTGGCTTCGATGCTCGCGGGCTTCCTGCGAGAGGAGTTCGGGCGAAACTGGCTGACCCGGCTGGGTGCGCTGGTGGCAATGCCGGCGCTCAAGCGCTTCAAGGAGCGTGTCGACCATCGCAACTACAATGGAGCGAGCCTGCTTGGACTGCGCGGTGTCGTCGTGAAGAGCCACGGGTCCGCTGATGCCTTTGCATTCCAGCGTGCGCTCTGGCGTGCCGCGGAAGAGGCGCGCAACGACCTGATCGACCGCATCAGCCAGCGAATGGCCAGCAGGGAGAGCACCCAATGATTTATTCCCGCATCGCGGGGACCGGAAGCTTCCTTCCCGGCGAACCGGTGACCAACCACGACCTGGTCGAGCGCGGTATCCAGACCTCCGACCAGTGGATTGTCGAGCGGACCGGCATCCGGAGCCGCCATCTGGCGCCCGATGGCATGAACTGCAGCGACCTGGCTTTCGAGGCGAGCGTCCGTGCGATCGAGTCGGCGGGTGTCGACGCGGGTGACGTGGACCTGATCATCGTGGCCACGTCGACGCCAGACTACATCTTCCCCAGTGCCGCGGCGCTGCTGCAGGCCAAGCTGGGGATTCGCAATGCCGGCGCCGCGTTCGACGTGCAGGCCGTGTGCAGTGGCTTCGCCTATGCGCTGACCGTCGCCGACAAGTTCATCCGCTCCGGCAGCCACCGGCGTGCGCTGGTGGTCGGGGCCGAGGTCTTTTCGCGCATCCTGGACTGGAACGATCGCGGGACCTGCGTGCTGTTTGGCGATGGCGCCGGCGCGGTCGTCGTCGAGGCGGCCGACGAGCCGGGCGTCCTGGCTACCGCGATCCACGCCGACGGCACTTACAATCCAATCCTCTGCGTCCCGGGAACGGTGGCGGGCGGCGCGGTGATCGGTGACCCCTTCCTGCGCATGGATGGCCAGGCCGTCTTCAAGTTCGCGGTACGGGTGCTCGGCGAGGTCGCTCAAGAAGTCCTGCAGGAGGCGAACATGACCACCGGTGATGTGGACTGGCTGATTCCGCACCAGGCGAACATCCGGATACTCCAGGCCACGGCAAAGCGTCTTGGCATGGACATGGATCGCGTCATCACGACCGTCGATCAGCATGGCAACACATCGGCCGCCTCGATTCCGCTCGCGTTGGACCTGGCGGTGCGCGATGGCCGCATCCGGCGTGGCTCCCGGGTCCTCCTCGAAGGCGTCGGGGGGGGCTTCACCTGGGGCGGCGTGCTGCTCCAGTACTGACTGAATTCACAAGGAACCATCCAGGGGGAACCATGGGATTTGCGTTCGTTTTTCCCGGTCAGGGGTCGCAGTCGGTCGGCATGATGACCGCCTATGGCGATTCGGCCGTGATTCGCGAGACTTTTGCCGAAGCGTCGGACGCCCTGGGCGAGGACCTGTGGGCCATGGTCTGCGACGGACCCGCCGAGCGACTGGCGATGACGGTCAATACCCAGCCTCTCATGCTGACGGCCGGCGTCGCGGTGTTCCGCGCCTGGCAGGCCGCAGGTGGTCCGGCCCCCGCGCTGGTCGCCGGGCACAGCCTGGGCGAGTACGGTGCGCTGGTGGCCGCGGAGGCCCTGGCGTTTGCCGATGCCGTGCCGCTGGTTCGACTCCGCGCCGCGGCCATGCAGGAAGCCGTTCCACAGGGCGAGGGCGCCATGGCGGCACTGCTGGGCCTGGAGGCCGATGCCGTTCGCGCCGTCTGCGCGGACGCCTCGCAAGGGGAAATCGTCGAAGCGGCCAACCTCAATGCGCCGGGGCAGATCGTGATCGCAGGCAAAGCGACCGCTGTGGCGCGGGCGATCGAGCTGGCCAAGGCGCAGGGCGCGAAGCGCGCCGTGCTGTTGCCGGTCAGCGCGCCGTTCCATTGCGCCCTGATGCGCCCGGCTGCCGAGAAGCTGCAGCAGCGGCTAGCCCAGATCGAGATCTCGTCGCCGCAGATCCCGGTGCTGAACAACGTGGATGTCGCCTGTTACGACGATCCCGCGCAGATCCGTGATGCGCTGGTCAGGCAGGCCTATTCGCCGGTGCGCTGGATCGAGACGATCCAGTCGCTCGGGTCACGCGGCATCGACCATGTATACGAGTGCGGGCCGGGCAAGGTGCTCGCCGGCATGACGCGGCGCATCGACAAGTCCTTGACAGGGGCTGCGATCGCCGATGCGGCGGGCCTCGATGAGGCGCTGGCCGCCTGCAAGGCATAGGAGTTCACAGTTTCATGAGTCAATCTCTCGAAGGCAAGGTTGCACTGGTCACCGGTGCAAGCCGAGGCATCGGCCGGGCCGTTGCGCTCGAACTGGGGCGCATGGGCGCCTTTGTAGTCGGAACCGCCACCTCGGACAGCGGTGCCCAGGATATCGGTCAGGGCATCGAAAGCGCGGGCCTCAAGGGCCTGGGCCTGCGTCTTGACGTGACTGATGCGGCCGCCTGCGAGGCGGCTGTCTCCCAGGTCGAGAAGACCTACGGACCGATCGCGGTGCTTGTGAACAATGCCGGCATCACGCGAGACAACCTGGCCCTGCGCATGAAGGACGAGGAATGGGATGCCGTGATGGAGACCAACCTGAAAGCGGTCTACCGCATGTCGCGACTTGTGATGCGCGGCATGATGAAGGCGCGCCAGGGGCGGATCGTGAACATCACATCGGTGGTCGGGAGCTCCGGCAATGCAGGGCAGGCGAACTATGCCGCGGCAAAGGCTGGCGTTGCCGGCATGAGCCGGGCGCTGGCCCGCGAACTGGGCAGCCGGGGCATCACGGTCAATTGCGTGGCGCCCGGTTTCATCGACACCGACATGACCAAGGCGTTGCCCGAGGAGAGCCGTGCGGCGCTTCAGGGTCAGATTGCACTCGGTCGTCTCGGGGCGCCGGAAGAGATTGCTGCGGCAGTCGGTTTCCTGGCCTCGCCGGGGGCGTCGTACATTACCGGTACGACGCTGCACGTCAACGGCGGCATGTACATGGCCTGACCGTTTTGTCACCGGCTCGCTGGGCGATGGTTCCCGGCGGGCTTTTTGGTAGAATACGCGGGTTTTTTTACTTACCTATACCCGCTCACACCTAAGTCAAGGAGCAAGTCCATGGAGAACATCGAACAACGCGTCAAGAAGATTGTCGCGGAGCAACTCGGTGTGAATGAGTCCGAAATCAAGAACGAATCGTCGTTCGTCGACGACCTCGGTGCCGACTCGCTCGACACCGTGGAGCTGGTGATGGCCCTCGAGGAAGAGTTCGAGTGCGAGATTCCCGACGAGGAAGCCGAGAAGATCACCACCGTCCAGCAGGCCATTGACTACGTCAATGCCCACCTGAAGAAGTAATTTCCGTAGTTCCCGGAGCAAACATTGGCACGTCGTAGAGTCGTAGTGACCGGCCTGGGCGCCATCGCGCCGGTCGGTAATACCGTTCCGGAAGTTTGGGACGCCATTGTCAATGGGCGCTCCGGAATTGCTGAAATCACCCGGTTCGACATCACCAACTTTCCCGTCAAGATCGCCGGCGAGGTGAAGGGCTTCAATGCCACTGACTACCTGTCGCCGAAGGAAGTCCGCCGGATGGACCGATTCATCCACTACGGACTGGCGGCCGGTATCCAGGCCGTTCGCGATTCGGGCATCGAGGTCACCGAGAGCAACGCCGAGCGCATCGGAGTGAACATCGGGTCCGGCATTGGCGGCCTGCCGATGATCGAGGATACGCACGACGATTTCCTCGCCGCCGGCCCGCGCAAGATTTCTCCCTTCTTCATCCCCGGGACGATCATCAACATGATCTCCGGGAATCTCTCGATCATGTACGGCATGAAGGGGCCGAACATTTCCGTCGTGACGGCCTGCACCACGGGCCTCCACGCGATCGGCCTGTCGGCGCGGATGATCGAGTACGGCGATGCCGACGTCATGGTGTGCGGCGGCGCCGAGTCGTCCGTGACGCCGCTGGCGATCGGTGGCTTTGCTTCGGCCAAGGCACTGTCCACCCGCAACGATGATCCCGCAACGGCGAGCCGCCCGTGGGACGTGGGCCGTGATGGCTTTGTCATGGGCGAGGGTGCCGGGGTGCTCGTACTCGAGGAGTACGAGCATGCGAAGGCCCGGAGTGCGACGATCTACGCCGAGGTCGTCGGTTTCGGCATGAGTGCGGACGCATTCCACATGACCGCGCCGGACACCGACGGTCCATGCCGGAGCATGGTCAACGCCCTCAAGAACGCCGGCATCAACCCCTCCGACGTGCAGTACCTCAACGCCCACGGGACGTCGACCCCGCTCGGCGACAAGAACGAGACCGAGGCGATCAAGCTCGCCTTTGGTGCCGATATTGCCAAGGGCCTGGTGGTGAACTCGACCAAGTCGATGACGGGCCACCTGCTGGGAGGCGCCGGTGGTCTCGAGTCGGTGCTCACCGTCCTCGCCGTGCACAACCAGGTGTCGCCCCCGACGATCAACATCTTCGAGCAGGATCCGGCCTGCGATCTCGACTATTGCGCGAACTCCGCGCGGGACATGAAGATCGACATCGCGATGAAGAACAACTTCGGCTTCGGCGGCACGAACGGAACAGTGGCGTTCCGGCGCGTCTGAGGTGCCGGGGCGGTCGCCGTCCTGCGATAACCCGGCCTCGGCCGGGTTTTTTGTCCGTGCCTCCCGGCGCCTTCGCGTGGCCGTGGTTGTGCTCCACATCGCGTGCCTGCCTGGCCTCGTCCTGACGGACCTGCCCGCTGTTGCGCGCCTTGTCGGGCTGTTCATCGTCTGCGTTTCGGCGTGGCGAGCCCGACGACAGCTCAGCGCTGGCGTCGGATGGCATTTCCTGCCCGGTCCGCCGCCTGAACTGGACGACGGGCAGGGACGGCGCGCGATCGTGGATGCCGCGCTGGCGGGGAGCGCCGTCTGGCTCACCTGGATGGACGACGAAGGTCGGCGAGGGCGGCTGATGCTGCTCGCCGATTCCTTCGCGTCGACCGATCATTGGCGCCGCGTTCGCGTGGTCCTGCGCCACGGCCTCGAGCGGCCGGATAGCGTCAGCTGACGGGCGGACGGTCTTTCAGCTGCGGGGCCTGAGGATCGTGTCACGGGCCTTGGGGAGCGTGGCGGGGTAGTCCCGACTGAAATGCAGCCCGCGGCTCTCCTTTCGCTTCAGGGCGCTGCGGATGATCAGTTCGGCTGTGACCACGAGATTTCGCAGCTCGATCAGATCGTTGGAAACCCGGAAGTTCCGGTAGAACTCGTCGATCTCCCGCGTCAGCAGGCGAATCCGGTGACGGGCTCGTTGCAGGCGCTTGTCGGTCCGCACGATGCCGACGTAGTCCCACATGAACCGGCGCAGCTCGTCCCAGTTGTGGGAGATTACGACCTCTTCGTCGGCGTCCGTGACCCGGCTCTCGTCCCAGCCGGGCAGGTCGGGCAATTCGAACCGCGGTGCCGCCATGATATGGGCCGCCGCAGCTTCGCCGTAGACCACGCACTCGAGCAGGGAATTGCTGGCCAGGCGGTTGGCGCCGTGCAGGCCGGTCCAGGACGTCTCACCGATGGCGTACAGGCCCGGAATGTCGGTCTGACCCTGGCGGTCGACCACGACGCCGCCGCACGTGTAGTGCGCGGCCGGCACGACCGGAATCGGTTCGCGGGTGATATCGATGCCCAGTTCCAGACAGCGGCCGTGAATGTTCGGGAAGTGGCCGCGCAGGAAATCGGCGCTCTTGTGGCTGATGTCCAGGAATACGCAGTCCGAGCCGTGCCGCTTCATCTCGAAGTCGATGGCACGTGCCACGATGTCTCGTGGTGCCAGTTCTTCGCGCGGATCATGGTCGGGCATGAAGCGGCTGCCATCGGCGCGCCGGAGCAGGCCGCCCTCGCCACGCACGGCCTCGCTGATCAGAAACGATTTGGCCTGGGGATGGTAGAGGCAGGTCGGATGGAACTGGATGAACTCCATGTTGGCGACCCGGCAGCCCGCGCGCCACGCCATCGCAATGCCATCGCCAGTCGCGATGTCCGGATTGGTCGTGTAGAGATAGGTCTTGCCCGCGCCTCCGGTCGCGACGATCGTGCTGCGGGCCCGAAAGGTCTCGACCTGATCCGTCTCGATATTCAGGACATAGGCGCCCAGGCAGCCCAGTTCGGGGCGCCCGATCTTCGCACCAGTGATCAGATCGACGCCGATGTGGCTCTCGAAGACGCTGATCGAAGGGTGCGCGAGGACCTGCTCGTTCAAGGTCTGCTGCACGGCGGCGCCGGTGGCGTCCGCGGCGTGAATGATCCGACGGTGGCTGTGGCCGCCTTCCCGCGTGAGATGGAAGCCGAGGTCCGCGGCTTCGTCCCGGGTGAAGGGGACGCCACGCTGGATCAGCCACTCGATGGCGCGGCGGCCGTTTTCGACCACGAATCGCGTGGCCGCCAGGTTGCACAGGCCGGCGCCTGCTACGCAGGTGTCCGAGACGTGGGCCTCGACATCGTCGGTCGAGTCGAGCACGGCGGCGATGCCGCCCTGAGCCCAGTTCGTCGCTCCATCGGACATGCCGCGCTTGGTCACGATGGCGACGCGGTGCTTGTCAGCCAGCCGCAGCGCGGCAGAGAGGCCGGCCAGACCGCTACCCAGGATCAGAACGTCGTAAGTATTCACCAGTGGCTCGTGACTGCGGGATATCCCGAAGCCGGCAGTCTAATTCAAGGTGAGTGGGCGGAGAACTTCGTTGCGCTTGTTTCGCATCAAGGAAAACACACATCCGGACGAGGGATATGAACTATTCGGGAGCACGACAGTCTGTGACGTCAGATCAATCGTAAACGGGCGTGGGAAGCCCATGGTTTATAATCGGCGACCCTGCGGCGCCGCTCGCGCCGCGCAACCCTGGCCGATTTGTCAACCACTCCCCCTCCCATGAGCGATCGTGAAATTGATCAGCGTCTGGTCGAGCGCGTGCAGCGCGGCGACAAGCAGGCATTCGGCCTGCTTGTGTCGAAGTACCAGCGGAAACTGATGCGCCTGCTCTCGCGCCTGATCCGCGACGCCGGCGAAGTGGAGGATGTAGCGCAGGAAACCTTCATCAAGGCGTATCGGGCCCTGCCCTCGTTTCGCGGCGACAGCGCGTTCTACACATGGTTGTACCGGATCGGCATCAATACCGCGAAGAACTACCTGGTGAGTCAGGGACGCAGGGCGCCGACATCGACCGGGTTCGATTCGGAGGAGGCCGAGAGCTTCGAGGACGGTGACCAGTTGCGGGACATCAACACGCCGGAACGGATGTTGCTGTCTAAACAGATTGGCGAGACGATCGAGTCCGCCATGCAGGCTTTGCCCGACGAACTGCGCACAGCCATCGTGCTGCGTGAGCTGGAAGGGCTGAGTTACGAGGAAATTGCCGGCATTATGGGTTGCCCGATCGGGACGGTCAGATCGCGGATTTTCCGGGCTCGCGAGGCGATCGCGGACCGGCTCAAGCCCATGCTGGACACTTCACCTGACAAGCGGTGGTAGGAATGAGCGAACAAGTCTCTGCGGTACTCGATGGCGACATGGATGCCGAGGCGTACGAGCGCCTGATTGCGCGACTGGGAAGTGATTCCGAACTTCGAGAACGGTGGGACACCTACTGCCTGATCGGTGATGCGATGCGGGGCGATGGTGCTGCA
>JBNLCM010000101.1:0-39619 GCA_050303815.1 Rhodocyclaceae bacterium | reverse complement strand
CGCCGCCTGCACGCTCGCGTTGTCCACCCGGCCGGCGCGGCGCGCCAGCGCGAGCAGGCGTGATTCGTCCTGGCCGGCCCAGCCAGGGCCGTCGGCCGGTGGCGGACCGGCAGCGTCCGGGATGGTGGCGTGAGCGGCCGGTGCGACCGAGCGGCCGTGGAAGTGCAGGTGGGCCAGTTCGATCGGCGCGCCGCGGGAGGCAATCAGAGCGTATTCGATCAGGTTGCGCAGTTCACGGACATTGCCGGGGTAGTCATAGGCCGTCAGGGCGGCCAGCGCATCGGACGTAATGCGGGGCGTGTCACGCCCCATCTGGCTCGAGAGCTGATGCAGGAAGTGCTGGACCAGGGCCGGGATGTCCTCGCGCCGCTCGCGCAGCGGGGGCAGGGTGATCGCATAGCCGGAGAGGCGGAAATAGAGGTCGCGGCGGAAGCGGCCGCTGGCGACACGGGCGGCGAGATCCACGTTGGTCGCAGCGACGACGCGTACATTCACCTGCCGCGGTGGGCCGCCGCCGATGGGGCTGACGATGCCGTCCTCGATCACCCGCAGCAGCTTGGCCTGCAGGCGGGGTTCGAGGTCGCCGATCTCATCGAGGAACAGGGTGCCGCCATCGGCCTGCTGGAAATAGCCGTGGCGCGTGCCCGCGGCACCGGTGTAGGCCCCCTTGCTGTGGCCGAAGAACTCCGCGTCGGCCAGCTCGGCAGGAATCGCGGAGCAGTTGACAGCGATGAAGGGCATCGTGCGCCGGGCGCTGCCGAAGTGGATCGCGCGGGAGACCAGCTCCTTGCCCGTGCCGCTCTCGCCGAGCACCACCACGTGGGTCCGCTCGGCCCCCTGCAGGCTGCGGACCTCCTCGATCAGGCGGGTGGTCGCCGCGCCATGGCCGACAAAGCCCTCGATGCCCCACAGGCCGGCATCCAGCCGCGTGATCGCGGACAGGCGCTCGTCGGACAGGGACAGCTCGTCCTCCAGGCGCTGGCGTCGCTCGATCTGCTCCTGCAATTCGCGGTTGAGGGAGAGCAGACGCTGGTTGCGCGCCTCGAGCTCGCGCTGCTGGCTCACAAGGGTGATATGAACGCGGATCCGCGCCAGGATCTCCTCGCGCTGGAGGGGCTTGGAGAGAAAGTCGATCGCGCCGGCCTCGAAGCCCGCCACCTTGCTGGCGGTGTCGGTGAGCGCGCTCATGAAGATGACCGGGACATCGCGTGTCTGCGGGTCGGCCTTGAGGCGCCGGCACACCTCGAAGCCATCGAGGCCCGGCATCATCACGTCGAGCAGGACCAGGGTCGGCAGGCGCTCGCCGGCCAGCCGCAGGGCATCCTCGCCACCGGTCGCGACGGTGAGCTCGAGGCCGCTATCGGCGAGGTGGGCAATCAGGATGTCGAGGTTGTCGGGCTGGTCGTCGACAACCAGCACGAGGGGCAGGTCGCTCAGGCGCGGGGCCTCCGGAGACACGATGTTTATAAGAGTCTATCGAGAAAATCGGCTCCGCATAAGCGTTATAGGCGATATGGTGCCGATGGATCGCCCAGAAGACACGCGGGCAGGGCGTTTCAGGCTGGTGCGCTTTGTGCACAGTCCCAGGCATCGATCGACTGACAGGCCACGCCATGCAATGGACCCAAGACTCGGAGCGACAGGCGCCCATCGTGCTCGCCATCGATGACGTGCCCGCCAATCTGGACGTACTGGTCGAGCACCTGCACGAGGAAGCCATCGAGCTGACCGTCGCCCTGTCGGGGGAAGAGGGGCTGGAGCTGGCCGACTCGCTGCGGCCGGATCTGATTCTGCTCGACGTGATGATGCCCGGCCTCGATGGTTTCGAGGTCTGCCGCCGGCTCAAGGCGAATCCCGAGCTGGCGGATATCCCGGTGCTGTTCCTGACCGCCCTGAACGAAGAGGTCGAGATCGAGCGGGGCTTCGCGCTCGGTGCGGTCGACTATGTGCACAAGCCGTTCTCGATCCCGATCCTGAAAGCGCGCATGCATAACCACCTGGCGCTCAAGCGCAAGAGCGACCAGTTGGCGCGACTGGCGCGGACCGACGGGCTGACCGGCGTCGCCAACCGACGTCATTTCGATGAGGGCTTCGCGGGCGAGTGGGCGCGGGCGCGACGGCACGGCCGCGCGCTGTCCCTGATCCTCGTCGACGTGGATCACTTCAAGCGGTTCAACGACCATTACGGCCACGGCGAAGGCGACCGATGCCTCAAGCGGGTGGCCGATGCGCTCGAGGGCTGCATCCGCCGGCCGGGCGACCTGCTGGCCCGCTTCGGCGGCGAGGAGTTCGTCGCCCTCCTGCCCGACACCGAGTCCGGCGCGGCGCTGGCGATTGCCGAACGGATGCGCGAGGCCGTGTGCGCCATGGCGATTGCGCACGCCGAGAACACCGCCTGCCGGCATGTCACGATCAGCGTCGGCGTCGCCACCCACCGGCCGGGCCCCGACTGCCTGCCCGAGCAGCTGCTGAAGGCTGCCGACGACCGCCTCTACCGGGCCAAGGGGGGCGGTCGCAACCAGGTCGTGGCGGCGTCGGGCGTGGAGCGCGCGGGATGATGCCGCGTCGCCTTGCCATGGCCCTCTTCGCTGGCGCCGCGCTGCTCGTCAACGCGGCCTGTCTGGCGGCGGGCGACGACGACCCCGAGCTGGTCGCGCTGCTGGATCTCCTCGAGGCGCAGACCACCCTGGCCACCCAGACGCGCATGAACGCGGACTACGTGCCGGGCATGGTGACCGTGCTCCAGGGTGACGACCTGCGCATCCGCGGTATCCCGACCGTGGGCGAGGCCCTCGGGCAGGTCGCCGGCTTTCACGTGACGGTCAACAATGTCGGTGACACCCGAGCCATTGTCCGTGGCATCGGGGCCACCCTCGGCGCGACCAATCTCAAGGTGATGCTCGACGGGGTGGTCGCCAACCGTGCCACCGACGGATCGGCCGACTGGGTCATGCGTCTGCCCGTCACGCAGGTCGAGCGCATCGAGGTGATCCGTGGCCCGGGCTCTGCCCTGTATGGGGGTTTCGCGTTCTCGGGCGTCGTCAATGTGCTGACTCGCGACGGCAACGCCGTGGGGCTGGGCGCCGGGAGCGACGACGCCCGGCGCGGCGATGTCCGGCTGGACCAGGCCCTGGGCGGTGCGGCGCGCCTTCGCCTGAGGGCGGGCGGCTGGCGCACGAGCGACAGCGGCAGGCAGACCCTTCCCGACAACTTCGCGGCCAACGGCCTCGGCTACTCGCCGGGCCAGGTCTTCGATGGCGAGCACGGTCGCTACGCCCTGGCGGCCATCGAGGCCAGTGGCTACGCGCTGCAGATGCGCCATGCGGTGATGGTGCGCGGTGGCGGCTACGGGCGCACCGCGGCCATCCCCGATGGCCTGGCGCCAAGACGCGAGCGGGTATCGGGGCTCACCGCGAGCAAGACGTGGATGCCTTCGGACCGACTCGAGATCGCGGCCAATGCCAGCGTCCAGGAGACCGACCTGGAGCAGGCGGCGTATATTCCGATCCCCGCTGGAGCGGGGCAGGCCGGCTCCCCGTCGGCGCAGGGGATCGAATCGGTCCGGCGGACCGGCAACACCGACCAGCTCGTCGAGGCGGAGGTCGCGGCCCATTGGCGGGCCGGCGACGCCCAGCGCCTCTACGTCGGGCTGAGCCACGCCCGTAGCCGCGTGAGCGGATCGTTCGCAACGCTGGAACTGCCGGACGGCCACGTCGAGTACCTCACGCCGAACCGCACGCCGGTGGTGGCCGGGTCGAACCGTACGCTGACCAGCCTGACCGTGCAGGACCAGTTGCAACTGCACGAACAGGTGGAGGTGACCCTCGGCCTGCGGCACGACGACTACGACGACTGGGGGGGCAAGACCTCGCCACGCCTGGCGGCGGTCTGGCGCGCGGGCGACCACCACATCGTCAAACTCCAGTATGCCGAGGCCTTTCGCCCGCCGACGCTGGAAGAGTTCTATCCCGGCCCGGATACCTTCCCTGGCGCGACGCTGACCGGCGACCTGAACGAGGAGCGCATTCGCTCGCTCGAGGCGGCCTACATCTATCGCCGGGCCGACCGGCGGATGCGCCTGACCGCCTACCGGACGCAGGTGCAGGACCTGATCGAGTTCTTCATCAACCCCGGCTCCCCGCCGGTGTGGCGCAACCGGGGGAACGTGGAGGTCCAGGGGCTCGAGCTGGAATGGGTGCAACGCGTCGACCGGCACCTGCAGTGGTGGGCCAACCTGGCCTATGCGGACGCCACCGATCACCTGGACGTGGACGAGCGACTGCTGGGCGCGGTGGACTGGCTGGTCAGCGCGGGTGCCAGCTGGCGAACCGACGGCCACCTGACCCACGCCCTGGGGGTGACCTACGTGGGCGAGCAGGAGGGCTGGGAGATCCGCACGCGGGTGCCCAACCGGGCGCGATTCGATGCCTACGCCACGCTCGACTACACCGTGACGCTGTCGGACCCCGAGGGAATCGACGGCTTCACCGTGCGGGGCGGCATTCGCAACCTCACGGACCAGTCCTACGAGAGCGTGGCCACGCCGGCTCAGTTTCCCGGCGGCCTGACCCATGGCGGGCGCGAGCTGTGGCTGGCTGCGGAGTACCGGTTCTGATGGCGAAGGCGCCGATGCCCGTGGACACGGCCGGCAGGGCTGGGCGGTGATGAAGCGACCGACTACCTCGGCCCGCCGCTTCTTTGTCGCCCAGTTCGCGGTGTTCGCGCTGATGCTGTCGATGCCCAGCGCGAGCCTTGTCGCGCAGTCCTTCGGTGAACGGCGTGCGCATGTGGGGCTGAAGCTGTTCCGCACGCTGCTGACGGCCGATACGGGGATTCACGAGCGCACTGACAGTCGCGGTGAGCTGCTGATCGCCTTTATTCACGCCGACGACCCGCGCGAGGCCGACGGCCATGCACGCGAACTTGCGCGCGATTTCGCCGCGATTCGCGGGCAGCCGATCCGGACCGACGTGGCGACGCTCGACAAGGTGCTGGGCGACGCCGACTACCGGCCTGCGGCGCTCTTCCTGTCCCAGCGCCTCGAGGCCGACGAGATCCGGCAGCTGGTGGCCCTCGCGGTGCGTCGGCACATCATCGTCTTTTCCCCTTTCGAGGGGGATGTGGAGCGCGGCATACTCGGCGGCATCTCCGTCGAGGCCACCGTGCGCCCCTTGATCAACATGCAGACCCTCCAGGCCAGCGGGCTGGCCATCAAGGCCTTCTATCTGAAAGTCGCCAAGCGCTATGGCAGCGGAGAGCCCTAGGGTCTGTGGACCTGTGTCTGGCGGTCGCGCCGGGGACGCGGCGGTGAGCCCGTGCAAGGGCGCCGCGCGTGTCGCCGGCGGGGCTTCGCCGGGCGGCCTGGCGTGCCCCCTCGCGCCCGTTCCCAAGCTCAGCGCGATGCGCCACACACATGTCTACAGAGCCTAGTCCGGCCGATCGCGCCGCCGCATCGGCGACCGGGCGGCTCGGCGTGCCGCGCCGGCTCGAACGCCTTGGCCCGAGGCCGCACATGGTCATCAGCCTGGTGTTCCTGATGCTGATCGCCTCCTTCGTGCTCTCGCTGACGCGCTACTGGAACAACACCCTCGAGCCGCGCCTGTATGCCACCGCCGAGACGCAGGCGCACATCCTCGCCCAGTCCCAGGCGGCCGCACTGGTGGAGACCGTCGACCATGGTCAGCCAAGCCGGCTGCGCCAGCAGCTGTACGACCTGATGCAGGAGATCCTGATCGTCAAGGATCCGGCCACCGACCGGCGCATCGTCCTCGGGCTCTCGCTTCAGATCGACTACGACGCCGTGCGCGTCGAGCCGGGCAGCCTCGACCTGCGCGACGGCATCATTGGCTGCGAACGCTGTTTCCATGCGGCGATCCCGCTGATCGGCCAGGGGGGCGCGCTGCTCGGCGTCGCCGACTTCGTGCTCAGCCCAAGCTATTTCGACGCGCTGGCGGGCGACATGCGCTCGAAGCTGATCGCCGAGTCGAGCCTGGCGTTGATCCTGATGGTGGTGGTCTGGATCACGATGCTGGCCATGTTCCACCGCTTGAACCGGGCCAAGCTCGCCATCGAGGCCTCCGACAAGGCCAAGACCCGTTTCATGGCCAACGTGACCCACGAGCTGCGCACCCCGCTCAACGCCATCCTGGGCTATACCCAGCTCTACAAGCAGGATGCCGCGCTGATGGCACGCCATGGGCAGGGGATCGAGTCCATCGACCGCAGCGCCGAACACCTGCTGCTGATGATCAATGACATCCTCGACTTCTCCCGGATGGGCGAGACCCACCTCAGCCTCCACCCCCGGGAAGTGGCGCTGGCCGGATTCCTCGCCACCCTTGTCGAGATGACCGAGGTGCGCGCCCGGCTGCGCGGTATCCAGCTCGAGAGCCGATTCGCCGCCGACCTGCCGTCGGTGGTGCTGGTGGACGACAAGCGCCTGCGGCAGGTACTGCTCAACCTGCTGGGCAACGCGGTGAAGTTCACCGAGGAGGGCGCGGTGGTCTTCGCGGTCGAACGCCTCGGTGGCCGCGGCACCGACAACGTGCGCCTGCGTTTCAGCGTGCGGGACAGCGGCATCGGGATCGGGCGCGCCGAGATCGACAGCATCTTCATCCCGTTCCAGCAGCTGGACAACGCCATTACGCGCGCCGAAGGTTCCGGCCTGGGGCTGACCATCAGCCAGCAACTCGTTCGCCTGATGGGCTCCGAACTGAGGGTCGAGAGCGAACCGGGCGTGGGGAGCCACTTCTGGTTCGACGTGGGGCTGCCGGCGCTGGCGGGTCCGGCAACCGAAGACGCCCCGGTGTCCGCCCCCCGGGCGGCAGCGTCCGAACGGCCGGCCATGTCCCTGCCGCCGGCCGAGGTGCTCGACGCCCTGGCGGAGCAGGCCAACCGACACAATGTCCTGGCCGTGCGCAGGGTGCTGGCCGACATCGAGGCCGATCCGGCCTATGCGGAATTCGTCGATTACGTTCAGCCCTACGTCCGCGGCTACCGTTTCCGACAGCTCAGCGAGTGGCTGGCCGCCCGGCGCGGCGGCGGGTAAGACCCGTTACCGCGTGGCGGGAGGCCGGCTTGCGATGGCGCCGACGCCTCGGTTCGCGCATGCGCGCGCCGCGTGTCGTCGGCAACCCCCACGGCTTCTCTCAGGATCGAGTCTCCACGAGGCCTCTCGACCCGACCGCCGCGGAGGCGCGCGGAGCATTGCGGCGAGGCCCCGATCGACCGCGATCGTCCGGTCAAGGCGGCCGCGCGCCAGGGGCGCTCAGGTCCGGCAGGCAAATGGTGAAACTGCGGGTGCGAAACAGGGGGCCAGGCTCAGGTTGCGCACGCAGGCGGCGGTCAAGCGGCGTGCGCAGCTCCGGGTCGAACCGCTCGCCCAGCGGTGACCCGCCAACGCTGTCCAGGAGCTGGTCCGTCGGCGGCACACCGCGGTTGCGGTGCGCGATCAGGGCACCAAGGCGAAACGGGATGCCGCGGGCCGGGGCGATTGAACACGGCTCGGGCACGTGGCTGGCCTGTCGGGCGAAAGCACGGGCTGGCCTGACGCCCACGAGCCTGGCAGATGCCCGAGTCGTGGGCGACTGGCCCGTGTCGGCGTGGTATCAGGCTGTGCGCTGACGCCGCGCGACACCGACACCGAGCAGGCCAAGGGCCGCGAGCAGGGCCGTCGCCGGCTCCGGTACCGTCTGCGACGCCGCTTCCAGCGTGAAGTCGAATTGCCAGATGAGGTCGGGGATCGGTTCGTCGGTCGTCAGATTCTGGACCCGGAACAGGCCGTTGAAGTCGAAGGATGCGATGTCGACAGTGATGGGGCCCGAGAATTGACCCTGGAAAGTGCCGCCAGCCACGACCGGGACGCCGTTGCTGTTGTAGAAGCCTGCTCCGCGCCCGGTACCGAAACTTGCCGTGAAGACGCCGCCGACGAGCGTGAGCGAGGTGTCGAATCCCACGATGAAATCGTCGGTATCCCCGGCGCCGGCGATGCCGCGCACGGTATTCACGCCTTCGAAAATCGAGATGACCGGTGAAAGCCCCGCCAGGTCGCCGAGGTCTCCGCTGGTCGCTTCGTCATAGACGACGGTGGCGTGCGCGAACGGCGACGCGACGGTGGTCAGCAGGGCCGCCATGAGCGTTGTAATGACTCGCTTTCGGGTAGTCAGCGAGGAGTGTTGGGCTTTCATGTGGTCTCCGTATCGGACGTCCTGATTCGAGCCTGGCCGAAGCAAGATCCATGCGCGGTCAAACTATTTGTGGAGTATCAACGTGTTGCAGAATCCGGCCGGGCCGGCCACGGAAGCGCCTGTAAAGGTATCCGACGGTGATCCGAGCCCCCGGCGGGGGGATAGGCACGCGCGCGTCGGCGGAGAAGGCACGCGCGCGTCGGCGGAGAGCCCCGAGGGCGCATCCGCGAAGAGCTTTCCGTGCCGATCGAAAAGGTGGCCCTCCCCGCGGGCAGCGGCGCTGCCCGCCAGGCCCAGGCCATAGCGTCCGCCGTCGGCGAACGAGGGGGCCTCGGTACCGGCCAAGCGCGTGTGCGAACCTCGGGCAGGTCCGCCCACTGGCTCGCGGCCGCCCCCCCGCTTGCGCTACAGTGCGTGCGAGCGGCCCGGGCGAGGCCGCATGGAGACAGGATGGCGGCCCAGAGACTCATCGAGAAGTTCAACCTGCGTTCCCGCCTGCGGTTCAACATCGACGCAGGGCAGATCTGGCTCGACGAGAATCGCATGCTGCTCCTGCATGCCAAGGCCGTGGGGCACATGCGGCGCGAGCTGTTCGACGCCCTGGGTGACCAGGCGGCCCGCGGCGTGCTGATCCGCATGGGCTTCGGCGCCGGCCAGCAGGACGCCGAACTGGCCCGCTCGCTGATCGGCGAGGGCGACCCCTACGACGTCTTCAACATCGGCCCCGAGCTCCACGCCTTCGAGGGCATGGTCAAGCCCACGATCACCCACTCCGAGATCGACTGGGAGAAGGGCATCTTCATCGGCGAGGTCCTGCTCGAGAACACCTGGGAGGCCGAGTCGCACATCAAGCACTTCGGCATTGGCGACGACCCGGTGTGCTGGACCATCGTTGGCTACGCGAGCGGCTACACCAGCCAGTTCTTCCAGCGCTTCATCGTGTTTCGCGAGGTGAGCTGTACCGGTCGCGGCGATCATGCGTGCCAGCTGGTGGCCAAGCCGGCCGAGCTGTGGGATCCGTCGGACGGCTACCTGGACTACTTTCGCCATGCCCGGGGCGACTACCCCATGCGCAATCTGGAGGACGAGCTGGTGCAGCTGCGGGGGCACGCCCGTGGCCCGGTCGCCACCGACGGGGAAGTGGTGGGCAGCTCGCCGGGATTTCGCGCCGCCTTCGACCTCGTCAGGAAGGCCGCCGCCAGCCCGATCAATGTCCTCTTGCTGGGCGAGACCGGGGTGGGCAAGGAGATGTTCGCGCGCTGGCTGCACAATCACGGCGACCGGGCGGATGGCCCCTTCGTGGCGATCAACTGCGGTGCCATCCCGCACGACCTGATCGAATCGGAGCTGTTCGGGGTGGAAAAGGGCGCCTACACCGGCGCTCAGCACGCCCGCCCGGGGCGGTTCGAGCGCGCTCATGGGGGCACCCTGTTCCTCGACGAGGTGGGCGACCTCTCGCCCGCCGCCCAAGTCAAGCTGCTGCGCGTGCTGCAGACCGGCGAGGTCGAGCGCCTCGGCGACCACCAGGTGCGCCAGGTGGACGTGCGACTGGTCGCCGCCACCAACGTGGACCTCCAGCGGGCCATCGCCGAAGGCCGCTTCCGCGCCGATCTCTACTACCGCCTGTCCACCTACCCGGTCACCATCCCGCCCCTGCGCGAGCGCCCTGGCGACGTGCCCCAGCTTGCTGCGGCACTGATCGCCAAGTACGAGACGACCTACGGCAAGACCCTCAAGGGACTCACCGACCGCGCAATGCGCGCGCTGCTGGCCCATCCCTGGCGGGGCAACGTGCGCGAGCTGGAGAACCTGATCGAGCGGGGCGTGCTGCTGGCCCCGGACGATGGCCAGATCGAGGTCGAGCACCTCTTCGCCGACCCACCGGCCATCGCCGAGGCCGGCGCCCAGGTGGGGCTGTCCGGTGTTGTCGGCAACGCCGAGGAGTCGACCCGAACCCGCCTGTGCGAGCAGGTGCTGGACCGGGAGCACTTCAACCTCGACGAACACGAACAGCGCCTGATCGAACTGGCCGTCAGGCGGGCCAAGGGCAACCTGACCCATGCCGCGAGGGCGCTCGGCATCACCCGACGGCAGCTGTCGTATCGGCTGAAGCGGGGAGACAGCACCGCGACGGAATGAGCCGCGGGCGGGCGTTGAGTGCGTTTCCCGCCCCCCTTGGCCGGCACACCCGGCGGGTTGCGGCGGGCCCCGGCATCATGGCGTCGAGTGAACGGGGCGGCCAAAGGCCTCGTTGAGCACGCGCACCTCCCGCTGCGGGAACGGAATCTCGAAGCCGTGCGCCTGCATGGCCTCCAGGATCATCAGCATCAGGTCACCGCCGACCCGGTTCTTGCCGTCGTCGATGCCATGCATCCAGAACTCCACGAACATGTTGATGCCGGAGTCCCCGAAGCTGTCGATCTCGCAGTCCGGCCGCTCCTCGAGGGGGATGTCGTCGCCGCTGAGGACCTGCGGATGGCTCGCGACGACGGCCTTGATGATGCCGACCAGCTTGCGCACGTCCGAGTGATAGGCGACGGAAAAATCGACCCGATAGCGCTGCTTCTTGTTGTTGTGGGTCCAGTTGGTGAAGGTCTCCGTCATGAACTTTTCGTTCGGCACCATCACGTCCTTGCCGTCGAAGGTCTCGAGGGTCGTCGAGCGCAGGGTCAGCTCGCGCACGATCCCGGTGCGGCCGTCGGCCAGCTCGATGTAGTCGTCCACGGCGATGGAGCGGTCGAGCAGGATGATGATGCCCGAGATGAAGTTCGACGCGATGGCCTGCAGGCCGAAACCGAGCCCGACGCCGACGGCCCCCCCGAAGACCGCCAGGGCGGTCAGGTTGATGCCCATGACCTGCAACAGCAGCAGGAAGATCACGACGAAGATCGCCACCTCGAACAGCTTGGCCGCGACCTCCTTGGTGCGCAGATCGAGGTGTTCCTGGCGGCGAATGATCTCCTTGCCAGTGCGGTTGGACAGGCGCCCGAGCCAGAAGAGAATGGAGCCGAACAGGGTCACTCGGCCCACGTCGTACACCGAGACCTGAATGTTGCCGACCGTGGCCGAGATCGAGTCGAGGATGTCGATCAGGGGCACGAGCAGCCCCAGCCAGTGCAGGAGCAGCAGGGGCAGCCCGATCCAGCGAAACACCACTTCCGCAAACCGGCTGCGTACGTGATCGCGGATGATCGTCGAGATTGCCACGATCAAGGCGAGGACCATCGCGGCACGCACGAGCCAGGCGTGCCCAAGCAGCGAGGCGCTGAACTCGACCGCGACGCTGAGCGCCAGGGTCGCGAACAGTGGCACGAGGAGCTTGCCGAGGCCCGCGGCGAGGTTGCGCAGGGCGCTGGCCGTCCCGTCGGTCGGCGTGGCCGATAGCGCCGGCGCGTAGCGCACGACCTGCCTGGCCACCAGCAGGGCGAGTCCATAGACCAGCAGCACGACCGCCAGCTGCACGTAGGTTTCCGTCGACAGCAGCGTCTGCACACCCTTCGTTCCGGCATCAGCCAGCATCTGCAGGTAGTGGTCGGTATTCATGCCGCATTCTCCACGAGGTGTCGGGGGGAGGGAGGGTCTGCCGTCGCGCGCCCGGCAGGCGCAGCCCGTTACCCCGGGCTTGCGACCTCACCACGACCGGCCGTGCGGTTGTCGCCCGTGAGACCCCGTTGGTCCCCTGTCGCGACGGCGGATGACCACGGTACGACCCGTTTGCGCGCCCCACGTTGCAGGCAAATGGGGGCCGGCCGTTTCACCCCGTGGCATGGCTCGGCAAGGCCGTGCCGACACGAGGCGTCACCCGGATGACCCGTGAAACGGCGGCGGCGGATGTCTGCTGACGGGCGGATGCGGGTCGACGCACTGCGGGGAAATGATCCATCACGGGGCGACGCGCCGCCCGGCCGCGGCGGCCATGGGAGCCGTCGGCGAGACGCTGGAGCGACCCGTCGCGACGCGCCGGCGGGCCACAGCCCTGTCGTCGATCGGCCGATGCGGCGGTTCCGCGCGCTGCGCAGCGCGCGCGAAGGGCGGTGGCGCCGGAACGGGGCACGCTTCCGGCAAGCCCCGGCGTCGTCCCGACATGGCGGAGGCCAAACGACGTGCCGGGGCGTGATGCCGTGTTGCGCAGGTTCAGCGGACGCTGCCTGCGACGACCACGCTGCCCTGGGTGCTCTCGCCGCCCTCCGCCGTGGCGGTGACCGTGATGGTTTCGCTCACGTCGCTGCTCTGCGAGCACAGGAACACCAGCGGCACTTCCGCCGATGCGCCGGGCGCCAGCGTGAAGTCGTCCGTGGCGGCGGCGATGGCCTGGCCACCCTCAACGCTGACCGTGACGGGTACGTTGCCGGTGTTGGTGACCGTGAAACCGCCGATCGACTGCGGGCACTCCGTCTGGCCGACCGTGTGTTCGAAGGCGACGCCGCCGTCCGACAGGTCGATGTCAACGATCCTGGGCGGCGCGCCCGTGCATTGGACGTCCTCGTTGTACACCCAGAAGTAGCTGACGGTCGAACGCGTTATGGCAGAGGGATCGCTGACGAAGTTGAGCAGGGCGTCCGCAGGGCCGGGCAGATAGGACGTGAACGCCCCGGAGGCATTCAGGCTCCCCGTCCCTGCCGGCCCGCACTGGTAGTCGCGGCTGGCCGAGTAGCTGGTCTGGGCGCTGTCGAAGGGAAAGCGCTGGGCAGCTCCGTTGGTCGGCACGACCGGCGCGAAGCTGAAGTCGGTGAACTCGATGAAATCGAAGGTGTCCTGGCTCTGCGCCGAGCCCACGTTGAGGGTCTGGACAATCGAGGACGGGAAAGGTGAATTCTCGGCGACCTCGGCAGGCACCCCATTCACCACGAAGCTGGATCGGGTCTGCGTGCCGACCAGCGTCGAGAAGCCCGCGATCGTTCCGGTCAGCATGGCCGTGCCGGCGTCGGCATCGATCGTCAGCGTCTGGTCGCCGAGGGGTTCGGCGGCGCTGCCGTCGGCTGCCACGCGGAAGGCGGTGACCAGGGTGTGCGGCGAGCCGCTGGCCGTTTCCGTCAGTGATCCGACATCGAGCGCCACCGAGGCCGGCGTGGCGAAGACCAGGCCGTCCGGGGCCAGCGAATAGGCGATCGCGCCATTCCCGGCCGGCACCTCCTCGATCGTGATCGCTGTCGGATTGGCGAGGGCGCCCGCCGGTATGGTCAGGGTCAGGCGCTTGTCGGCGGAGCTCGCCGATCCACCTGATGCGTCGATCTCTACCGAAGCCGACGTGGGCGTGTCGCTACCGCCTCCGCCGCCGCATCCGGCCAGCAGCGCGAGCCCGATGGCAGCGATCCGGCTGCGAGGGGAGCCGCCACTGCGCGGTGCGTGGTCGCGATGGTTTGTGAGCATGAGGTCTCCTGTCGCGTTGTTCTTCGATGTCAGCGCGCCGCGCGTGACACGCCGGGCGCCGACGCTGCCTCAGGACGCCGGCCGCCCGCGCGGGCTCGTGAGTGGTTGGTGTTGCCCGCAGGCGGCACGCTGGAGCGGTGGACAATCGCCGGCCAACGCCAGAGGGCTGGTCGATACACTAAGCCTAGTCGGTTACGGCGCATCTGGCGCGCTGGCCAGGCATCGGAGACGCTTGGCGCGGGCTCGTCGCGTGAGGGTATCGACGGACAGGCGTGGGCTGCGATCCGCATGCGGACGCCCCATCGTCCTGTCGCCGAGCGATTCAGGCGCGGAGCGATGCCATCCAGTCTTCGAAGTAAGCCCTCTGTCGCGCGACGGTGGACGGGATGACATCAGCGCCCTCGTCCAAGATGCGAACTGGCTTCTTTCGCGACGCGGCTTTCTCCATCGCCAGCCGATACGCAGCCCTTCCTTCGCTCATCTGGCGGCTCATGGCCGAGGGGGCGATGTCCAGACTCGCGCCGTAGCAGTAGGGAACAAGACCTTCCCGCTCCAGCGTCGGGCGGATCGCGACCAGCGCCTCGAAATAGTCGTCGGCTTCTGCGCTGAGCGCCTTGCCTCGATACTCGCACACGAGCCGGCAGCGACCATCGGATGTCATCGCGTCGAAGGTGGCCGTCTCATTGTCGTGGCCGCCGATGCGGTGGGGTCGGTGTCGGGTCATGGCAGGCAGAAGGTCTCGAATGGGATGGGCGATGCGCCGCGTGTGACGGCGGAGGCATCGGCTGCGGTGAAACGCGAAGCGATTGTTCCGTCAGTGCAAAACCCTTGTCATTCTGGCTGAGGTGTCTGTGCGGGCCGAAAGCTTGATAGCCAGGACGTCGGCGGATGGATCAGCCGCGTCATTGCGAGCCCCGGCGACGAGATCGCCGGCGCCGAACCGCGCCCGGTGGGCGCCGCGCGCAGGGACACGCAAGACCTGGGCGGCGGAGTGATGTACCGGAAGAGGCGTTCTGCCAGCCCCCGGGAGGCTTGCGGGTGGCCTTCGGCCATGACGTGCTGCGCGCTGGCGGCGCTGGTGGCCTTGCCGGGGCACCGCATCGAACCGGCTGGTGCGGCGCCTCGGCCAAGCGCGAATCCGGACGCACCCGGGAGGCACTTTGGTCAGCCCGCGGAATCGCGCGCCCCGCGGCTTCGTTGTATTCAGGAACGGGGTCAGCCGCTCGTGGTGTCGGCTTCCCACACCCGGGCCACGCCCGCCACCACCGCTTCAAGCCGCGCGTCCGCGCCCCGGCCGCGCAGCCACACCAGATGAATCGCCTCGGGCGGCAGCCGCAGGGGCAGGGCGCAGACCGGCTGGGTGGCCGCGGTCCGCTCGATGTCCGCCCGGCGTGAGATCGCCAGACCCACCTCGGCAGCGACCATCGCGAGGATGGAGTCCTTCCGGTTGACCATCGCGGCGCGCATCGGACCCTCGCAGGTGTCGTCGAAGAGGGCGTGGAGCACCCGGGTCTGGATGTGGTCTGGGGCGTTGTGAATCCACGGCTGCCGCGCCAGCGTGGGCAGGTCCGCGCCCTGCAGGGCATCGCGCCACGGGAGCGGGGCGGCGATGGCGAATTCTTCATCGCGGACGAAGACGTGGTCAAAGACGGCCGTGTCGAATGCACCGCTCACGAAGCTCGCGTGCAGGTCGCCGGCGGCGAGGCGGGCGAGGTTGGCGCCGCTGCTGCCCGCGAGCAGTTCCAGCGCGAGGTGCGGGTGTCGCTGGGCCATCAGCCGTTGGAGTGCGGGCAGGCGGAGGAATCCGGCGTCGGTGTTGGTGCCGAGGCGGAAGACACCGCGCAGTTCGCCCCGCAACTGCCCGGCGTGCAGGCGCACCCGCTCGACGGCTGCGAGGGCAGCCCGTGCCGACGGCAGCAACTCGGCGCCTGCGGCGGTCAGGCTCATGCCTTTCGGGGTGCGTTCGAAGAGGGTGAGACCGAGGCGTGCCTCCAGCGCCTTGATGTGGGCGCTGACAGTGGGCTGGCTGAGGTGGAGGCGCTCGGCCGCGCGGGTCAGGTGGCCTGCCTCGGCGACAGCGACCAGGGTTTTGAGTTGGTAGAGCTCCACGCGGCGGTCCTTCGGTGGGGGTCGGCGCATTCTAGCGGCACCAGCGCATTGCGACTGTCCTGCATGGATCCTGAGCAGCTTAGCCCGCGCCGGCGTCAGGCCCGCATTTGCCGCTTCCGTGAGTGCGCCACGGGGCCGGATCCTCGCGCCCCAGGCTGCCGGTCGTGACCCTGGGTGTGGTCGGAGGCGGCCGACGCCGCCCGGGACCCCGCTTGCATGGATGCCGTCTTCGATCGCGGCGCGCTGCGTTAGCCCGGAGGGCTCCGCCGCGAGCTTCCCCGGGGGGCATGGCCTCTCGCCCCTCCCGATATTTGTGCAGCGCAGCTAAGCCATTGATTTGCAGTCCGTTTGTTGCGCCGCAGCTTGACCATTCCGTCAGGCTGTCACGCCAGTTGTTCCAAATGGTCAGGTCATTGAGGGGCGCTACGACGCAAAAAATCTCGAGACTTGATTCAAAACAAGGTTTTAGCGGGCGTGGCACAGCCTCTGCATGAGTCACGCTTATGGGCCGATCAAGAAATCCAATGGGGCGGCCCACCTGACGAATTCGTCAGCCCGTGCCAGCAGGAGACGCCATGCACCATCAGGTCACCATCGAGGAAACCGGCGAACAGTACCGCTGCGGCGAGCAGGAATCCCTGCTGGTCGCCATGGCCCGGAGCGGCCGCCGCGGCATCCCGCTGGGTTGCCGCGGTGGTGGCTGCGGGGTGTGCAAGGTGCAGGTGACCGGCGGGGCATTCGAGAAACGGGTCATGAGCCGTCAGCACGTCAGTGACGACGATCTGGCCTGTGACCGGGTGCTTGCCTGTCGCGTGTTTCCGCGGGGTGACGTGTCCCTGAAGGTGCTGGGCGCCATGCACAAGGCGGTTTGCACGTCCGCCGGCCTGCGTTTGAGCCCGCAGACAAACCAGAAACTGAACGGAGGAGATTGACCATGGCAATGACCGGAGTCTTGCGACCGGGCCACGCCCAGCTGCGCGTACTCGATCTGGAAGAGGGCGTCCGCCACTATCGCGACGTGCTGGGCATGGTCGAGACCGGACGGGACGGGCAGGGTCGCGTCTACCTGAAATGCTGGGACGAGCGCGACCACCACAGCGTGATCCTGCGCGAGGCGGACAGCGCGGGTATCGATTTCTTCGCCTTCAAGGTGCTGGACGAGCCCACGCTCGACCAGTTAGAGCGTGATCTCCAGGCCTACGGCCTGACCACCGAACGCCTCCCGGCCGGCGATCTGCTCGAAACCGGCGAGCGCGTGCGCTTCGGGATTCCCAGCGGCCACCAGATCGAGCTCTACGCGAAGAAGACCCAGGTGGGCAATGGCCTGCAGGTACTCAATCCGGCCCCTTGGACGCCGGCCTCGGAGAAGGGCATCGCACCGGTCCGGCTGGACCACTGCCTGCTGTACGGTCCGAATGTCGCTGAGGTGAAGAAGCTCTTCTGCGACGTGCTGGGCTTTTACCTGGTGGAGCGGGTGCTGGGTCCGGACGGCGAAGGCGAGGCGGCCATCTGGCTGTCGTGTTCCCACAAGGTGCACGACATCGCCTTCGTCGAGCATGCGGAGCCGGGCAAGCTGCATCACCTGTCCTTCCTGCTGGAGAGCTGGGAAGAAGTGCTGCGTGCCGCCGACATCCTGTCGATGAACCAGGTGCCCATCGACATCGGCCCGACGCGCCATGGCATTACCCGCGGTTGCACCATCTACGCGTGGGATCCGTCGGGCAACCGATTCGAAACCTTCATGGGCGGCTATCAGCCGTACCCGGACTACGAGCCCACCACCTGGACCTTCGACGGCCTTGGCGCGGGTGGTGGCCTCGACTACCCGCAGCGCAAGCTGCACGAGAGCTTCCTGAGCGTGGTCACCTGACCCGCCGGCCGCAGCGCCCCCCAACCCCAAGCTGACAGGAGCACCTTCATGTCCACGCAACCGGCCGCCCAGGCGGCGGCCCGGGAAGCCCCGTTCGACCCGACGAAACGCTTCGTTCGGGTCCGCGAGGTCCGGCCGGACGGCTTCATCGAGTTCGACTTCGCAATCGGCGAACCGGAGATCTTCGTCGAGATGATGCTGCGCGCCGAAGCTTTCGATGCGTTCTGCGACGCGCAGCAGGCGGTCTTCATGACCGACCGCGTCTCGCGCGCCCGTCACGCGGCCGAGTGGCGTTTGAGCGAGACCAGCGGACGCCAGTTCAAGTAGAGCAGGGCGCGCCCTGCAGCGCGCCAATGGAGACACCCCATGCAGATCGACCTTCGCACCGTCAGCATCAAGCCGCTGCGGAACACCTTCGACCACCTGGCGCGCCGCTTCGGCGACAAGCCTGCGTCGCGCTACCAGGAAGGCAGCTACGACATCCAGGCCGACGCCAACCTGCAATACCGGCCCACCTGGGAGCCGGAGCATGCATTGCATGACCCGGGTCGTACCCGGATCGTGATGGCCGACTGGTACGCCTTCAAGGACCCGCGCCAGTTCTACTACGGGACCTACACCCTGACCCGGGCGCGCCAGCAGGAGTCCGCCGAGTCGAACTTCGACTTCGTCGACAGCCGGGGGCTGCTCGCGCAACTCGGCGCCGCAGACCGTCAGCTCGCCCTCGACGTGCTGATGCCGCTGCGCCATGCCGCCTGGGGCGCCAACATGAACAACACGGGCATATGCGCCGACGGCTACGGCACGCTCATCACCCAGCCGTGCATGTTCGCCGCCATGGACAACCTGGGTGTGGCGCAGTACCTGACCCGGGTCGGCCTGGCCCTGGGCGGCACCGAGGCGCTGGTAGCCGGCCGCGAGGCGTGGATGAACGACCCGGTCTGGCAGCCCCTGCGCCGGCTGGTGGAGAAGACCCTCGTCACCCGCGACTGGTTCGAGCTGCTGGTCGCGCAGAACCTTGTCTCCGACGGCCTGCTGTATCCACTGGCGTACGAGCAGTTCGTCGATGGGCATCTCAACGCCCGTGGTGGCGCGGGCGTGTCGATGATGTGCGCCTTCATGAGCGAGTGGCACAGCGAGATGCGCAGGTGGGTTGACGCCGTGATCAAGGTCGCCGCGAAGGAATCCGACGCCAACCGGGCACTGCTCGCTGGCTGGACGCAGGCCTGGCGCGACCGCAGCGTCGAAGCCCTGGCCCCGATCGCCACGCGGGCCTTCGGCGACGAAGCGTCCGCGATTCTCGGGACCGTCACCCAATCCTTCAACGACCGGGCCGCCAGGCTCGGCCTCGACCTGTGAGCCCAGCCATGTCCTACGTATTCATCGCCCTGCAAGCCAACGAAGAGAGCCGCTACATCGTCGAAGCCCTGCTGCAGGACAACCCCCACGCGGTGGTCGACGAGCAGCCCGCGATGGTCAAGATCAATGTGCCGGGCAGCCTCGTGCTGAAGCGCGAAACCATGGAGGGCGTGACCGGCCGCCCCTACGACCTGCAGGAGATGCAGATCCACCTCATCACGCTGTCGGGCCACGTCGACGAAGACGAGGACGAGTTCCGCCTCGCCTGGGACGACTGAATCGGGCTGATCCGCCGCCCGCGCGGGCCGACGGCAGCCTGGGCCGTCACCGCCTGGTCCCCGGCCCGCACGCGACGTCGCGATGAGCCGTCTGCCCATTGGAGAGACAAGGAGAAGCACCATGGACATGTCCGTGAAGAAGAAGCTGGGGCTGAAGGAAAAGTACGCCCTGATGACCCGTGACCTGGGCTGGGAGCCCAGCTACGAGAAGCATGAAGACGTTTTCCCCCTGATCCATTACGAGGGGCTCAGGATCCACGACTGGGACAAGTGGGAAGATCCGTTCCGCCTGACCATGGATTCGTACTGGAAGTACCAGGCGGAGAAGGAGCGCAAGCTCTACGCCATCATCGACGCGTACAACCAGAACAACGGTCACCTCAACGTGACCGACGCGCGCTACATCAACGCGATGAAGATCTTCCTGTCGGCGGTGCCGTCGCTGGAGTACAACGCCCACCGGGGCTTCGCCCGGCTGGGCCGCCACATGGCGGGGGTCGGGCCGCAGGTGGCCTGCCAGATGCAGGCCATCGACGAGCTGCGCCACGCCCAGACACAGATCCACGCCATCTCCAACTACAACCGGTTCTACAACGGCATCCACGACTGGAAGCACATGAACGACCGGCTGTGGTACCTCTCGGTGCCCAAGTCGTTCTTCGAGGACGCCTGCACCTGCGGCCCCTTCGAGTACATCATCGCGATCAGCTTCTCGTTCGAGTATGTGCTGACCAACCTGGTATTCGTGCCCTTCGTCTCGGGTGCCGCCTACAACGGCGACATGGGCACCATGACCTTCGGCTTCTCGGCCCAGTCCGACGAGGCGCGCCACATGACGCTGGGGCTGGAGGTCATCAAGTTCATGCTCGAGCAGGATCCGGCCAACCTGCCCATCGTCCAGAAGTGGATCGACAAATGGACGTGGCGCGGCGTGCGCCTGCTGACGATCGTCGCGATGATGATGGACTACATGCTGCCCAAGCGCGTGATGAGCTGGAAGGAGGCCTGGGAGATCTACTTCGAAGAGAACGGCATGAGCCTCTTCAAGGACCTGGCCCGCTACGGCATCAAGGTGCCGGACTGCGTCGAGCAGATCAAGAAGGAGAAGCACCATATCTCCCACCAGGCGTGGACCACCTTCTACGCGGCCGCGCCGATGACCAACTTCCACACCTGGGTACCGAGCGAGGCGGAGCTCGACTGGCTCTCGGAGAAGTACCCGGAGACCTTCGACAAATACTACCGCCCGCGCTTCGAGTTCTTCCGCGAACAGGCCGAACAGGGCGAGCGCTTCGTGAACCCCAACCTGCCGCAGCTGTGCCAGGTTTGCCAGATCCCGATGCTGTTCACCGAGCCGGACGAGCCCACCCGGATCGCCTACCGCCAGGTCACGCACCAGGGCGAGAAGTACCACTTCTGCTCAGACCACTGCCAGCACATCTTCGAGGACGAGCCGGAGAAGTACGTCGAAGCCTGGCTGCCGGTGCACCAGATCCTGCAGGGCAACTGCTTCGCCGAAGGCGACGATCCGACCGCGCCGGACTTCAATCCGATCGCCTCGGTCCTCAGGTACTGGCACATCGTGCCCGGCAAGGACAACGGTGACTTCGCCGGCTCCGAGGACGAGAAGCACTTCGCCCAATGGCGTGGGATGGCGACGTCGAATCAGTGAGTGAACAGCGCGCGGGGCCGGCAGCCGCCGACGCCGCGCCACCCCCAACCCAACACGCTTCAGGAGAGAGAGAGATGTCCGTCCGATCCATTCGCCCGTTCGAGCCTGTCGTCAAGGACGCGGCAGCCAACTTCCATGGCCTGCAGGTGGTGTACCTCTGCTGGGACAAGCACCTCATGTTCTACGCCCCGATCGCCAGGATGCTGCCGCCGACCCTGACCTTCCGGCAGCTCATCGACACCGAGATCACCCCGGCCTACAGCCGCCACCCGGACTTCGCCCACATCGACTGGTCCGCCGTCCGGTGGAGCAAGGACGGTGAAGCCTTCAGCCCGGCCCTGGACAAGTCCCTGCGTGAGAACGACATCACCCACAAGACCGCGATCCACTTCACCACGCCGGGCCTCGACGGCATCCACGGCAGCGGCTTCTGAGGCGGAGGTTGGCATGAGCTTTGATCTGACCATAGAACCCTTGGGCCAGATCATTGAGATCGAGGGGGTGAGACCGTCCTCGACGCCGCGCTGCGTGCCGGCATCTATCTGCCCCACGCCTGCTGCCTCGGCCTGTGCGCCACCTGCAAGGTGGATATCCTCGATGGCGAGGTGGCGCACCGCGAGGCCTCCAGCTTCGCCCTGATGGATTTCGAGCGTGACGAAGGCAAGTGCCTCGCCTGCTGTGCCAGGGTGGAAGGCGACATCACCAGCGAAGCCGACATCGAAGAAGACCCGGACGCCCGCAACCTGCCGGTGCAGGACTACGGCGGCGAAGTCACCCGTATCGAAGGTCCCACCCCCACCCTCAAGGGCGTCTGGATCACGCTCGACCACGCCATCGAGTTCCAGCCCGGCCTGTATGTGAACCTGGCGCTACCGGGCGACTTCGGCTCGCGGGCCTTCTCCATCGCCAGCGCACCATCCAGCGACGGCGAGGTGGAACGCAACATCCGCATCGTCCCGGGGCGGCAAAGGCACCACCTATGTGCACGAAGAACTCAAGGGCGGCGACCGGTTGCGCATCACCGGCCCCTACGGTCGCTTCTTCGTGAAGCAGTCCGCCAACGTGCCGGTGATCTTCATGGCCGGCGGCTCGGGACTCTGCAGCCCGCGCTCGATGTTCCTTGACCTGCTCGAAGACGGCTGTGGTCTGGCCATCACCCGGCTGTATGGCCAGCGCAACCGCGACGCGCCTTACTACCACGACGAATTCGTCACCCTGGCGCAAAAGCACCCCATCTTCACCGACGTGCTGGCCCTCTCGGACGAGCCGGAAGGCTCGGACCGGGACGGCTTCCGCGGTTTCGTCCACGACGCGGCCAAGGCCCGCTTCGACAACGACTTCCGCGGCCATGAAGCCTACGTGTGTGGCCCACCGCTGATGATCGACGCCTGCATCACCACCCTGATTCAGGGGCGACTGTTCGAACGCGACATCAACACGGAGACGTTCATCTCGGCGGCGGATGCCCAGCCGGTGCGGAGCCCCCTCTTCAAGGCGATCTGATCGATTGCCCATGGCGGTCGCCGCGAATCGGGGGTAGGGCGCGCGTCCTGGCATGTCTCCTTCAAGCCGCGACCGGTTGATCTGACTCGCCCGGCCACGAAAGACAGGCAAGTGCCTGAACCGGGATCGCGTGCGCCGCTCGTGGCAGCAGTAGCGGGTCCCGGTCTGGCCGGGGGGCAATGGCCGACCCGGCCCGGAGGCGGCCGTCGCCGACCCGACGGCCGCCTGATGCGGCGGTTGGGTCGTGGATCTGCGCACATCGCGAGAAACTGAGCTCCGGTGCCTGCGCGGGAGAGGTCACGCATCCCGGCGTGATGCCTGACGGGGGGATCGTATTACTGAAATGGTATTGAAAAGCCAGAAATTTGGTATTGGACGGTATTTCTACCGCCTCCTAGACTCGCTCTGAATCCAATCAACAGGTCGCCCATGCAATGCGCCGTCGGTGAATCCGACAGCCGGGCGGCGGGAGCAGGGCGTGCGTCAGATCCAGCATTTCATCAACGGCGAATTCACGGCCGGGACCTCAGGCAAGACCTTCGAGAAGCGCTCGCCGATCAACAACCGTGTCATCACGACCATCGCCGAAGGCGGCAAGGCCGAGGTGGATGCGGCCGTCAGCGCGGCGCGCCACGCGCTGCATGGCGACTGGGGTCGCCTCCCGACCGTGCAGCGAGTCGAATTGCTGCACGCGGTCGCCGACGAGATCTCCCGACGCTTCGACGACTTTGTCGAGGCCGAGATGGCCGACACCGGACAGCCGGCCCACGTCATGGAGCACGTCTTCATCCCCCGCGGCGCAGCCAACTTCAAGGTCTTCGCCGACGTCATCAGGAACGTGCCCACCGAGGCCTTCCGGATGGACACGCCGGACGGGCTGGGGGCGCTGAACTACGCGATCCGTGTGCCCAAGGGCGTGATCGGCGTGATCAGCCCCTGGAATGCACCCTTCCTGCTGATGACGTGGAAAGTCGGCCCGGCCCTGGCCTGCGGCAACACGGTGATCGTGAAGCCCTCCGAGGAAACGCCGAACACCGCCGCGCTGCTGGGCGAGGTGATGAACGCCGTGGGCATCCCGAAGGGGGTCTACAACGTGGTGAACGGCTTCGGTCCCCGGTCGGCCGGCGAGTACATCACCAGCCACCCGGGCGTCGATGCGATCACCTTCACCGGCGAGACCCGCACCGGCACCGCGATCATGAAGGCCGCCGCCGAAGGCACCCGTGACGTCTCCTTCGAGATGGGGGGCAAGAATGCGGGCATCGTGTTTGCCGACTGCGAGTTCGACGCGGCCGTCGAGGGCATCTTCCGCGCTGCCTTCCTGAACACCGGCCAGGTCTGCCTCGGCACGGAACGCGTCTATGTGGAGCGCCCGATCTTCGATCGCTTCGTCGCCGCGCTGAAGGCCAAGGCCGAAGGCGTCCGTTTCGGACGGCCCCGCGACGCGGGAGCCAACTACGGCCCGCTGATCAGCCAGGAACACCAGAGAAAGGTGCTCTCCTATTACGGCAAGGCCGTCGAAGAGGGCGCCACGGTGATCACCGGCGGCGCCGTGCCGGACATGGCGGGCGAGCTGGCTAGCGGGAACTGGGTGCAGCCCACCATCTGGACGGGTCTGCCTGAAACCGCAACGGTGGTGCGCGAAGAGATCTTCGGGCCCTGCTGCCACATCCGGCCCTTCGACACCGAGGACGAGGTGGTCGCGCTGGCCAACGCCACCGACTACGGCCTGGCCACGACGATCTGGACCACCAACCTGAAGCGCGCCCATCGCATGGCGGCGCGGGTGGACGTGGGCATCACGTGGATCAACAGCTGGTTCCTGCGCGACCTGCGTACGGCCTTCGGGGGCTCGAAACAGTCCGGCATCGGGCGTGAGGGTGGCGTCCATTCCCTCGAGTTCTACACCGAGCTCCGAAACGTCTGCATCAAGCTCTGAGGCGACCATGAACGAAGACACCATCCAGCAGTACGGCGACGAGCTCTACGCCGCCTGGCTTGAGCGCAGGACGGTCGCGCCGCTGACCGAGCGCGAGCCCGACATCACCCTCGAGGATGCCTACCGCATCGCGCTGCGTTTCGTCGATCGCCGCGTGCAGGCCGGCGAGCGCATCGTCGGCAAGAAGATCGGCGTGACCTCCAAGCCGGTGCAGGACTTCCTCGGCGTGTTCCAGCCCGACTTCGGCCAGCTGACTTCGGGCATGGTCTTCGAGGACGGCGCGACCATCGACCTGGCCGGCCTGATCCAGCCCAAGGCCGAGGCCGAGCTGGCCTTCGTGCTCAAGCACGATCTGACTGGGCCGGGCATCACCGCCATGGACGTGATCCGCGCCACCGACTACGTGGTGCCGTGCTTCGAGATCGTCGATTCACGCATCACCGACTGGAAGATCAAGATCCAGGACACCGTGGCGGACAACGCCTCGTGCGGCGTCTTTGTGCTCGGCAAGACCCAGGGTGACCCCCGCAAGCTGGACATCACCCTGGCCGGCATGGTGCTGGAGAAGAACGGCGAGCTGTTCTCCACCGGCGTCGGTGCGGCTGTTCAGGGCTCGCCGGCCAACGCCGTGGCGTGGCTGGCGAACACCCTCGGCGAGCTGGGCATCCCGTTCAAGGCCGGCGAGGTGATCCTCTCCGGATCCCAGTCGGCCCTGGTGCCGGTCACCGGCGGCGATGCGCTGGTCTGCCACGTGGGCGGTCTGGGCAGCTGCCGCATCCAATTCTCGGGCAGGAGCGCCCCATGAGCATGGAAATCACCCTCACCCGCGAGGACATCGTGCGCCTGACCGAGCGCATCGAAGGCGCCCAGACCCGCGCCTATGCGATTCCGAAGCTGACCAATGAATACCCGCGCATGACCATCGGCGATGGCTACGCTGTGCAGGCCGAATTGCGCAAGCGCTTCATCGCCCAGGGCCACCGCCACGTGGGCTGGAAGGCAGGCCTGACCTCGAAGGCCAAGATGCAGCAGATGGGCGTCAACGTGCCCTCCATCGGCTTCCTGACCGACCGCATGGCCCGCCCGGAGAACAGCGCCATCTCCACCGGCGACCTGGTGCATCCGCGCGTCGAGTGCGAGGTGGCCTTCGTGACCAGGGCGGCTCTGGCCGGCCCGAACTGCACGAAGGAAGACGTCCTGGACGCCACCGACTACGTGCTGCCGGCGGTCGAGATCATCGATTCGCGCTTCTCCGGCTTCAAGTTCGACCTGGAGAGCGTCATCGCCGACAACGGCTCGTCCGCCCGCTATGTGGGCGGTGGTCGGGCGCGTGATCCGCGCGACCTCGATCTGCGCACGCTCGGCGTGGTGATGGAAAAGAACGGCGAGATGGTGGCGATGGGCGCCTCGGCCGCCGTGCTGGGCCACCCGGCCGAGGCCGTGGCGATGCTGGTGAACATCCTCGCCGATCTGGGCGAGACGCTGCCTGCCGGCAGCTTCGTCATGAGCGGCGGCATCACCGAGGCCATCGCGGTCAAGCCGGGCGACAACGTGATCGCCCGTTTCCAGGAACTCGGCAGCGTTTCCATGCGCTTCGTCGACTAAGCGGCTGAGGGAGAACGCCATGCCGATCATTGAGATGCACCTGATGGAAGGGCGCACCGAACAACAGAAGCAGGACGTGGCGGTGGCCATGACCGAGGCCATCACCCGCACGCTGGGCGTCAAGCCCGAGCAGGTGCGCATCCTGGTGACCGAGCACCGCCCCGACGGCTTCTACGTGGGTGGCCAGACGATGGCCCAGCGGGCCGCGGCGCAAGCCCTGGCGGCGGAGGTCAAGTGATGCAGAAGATTCGTTGCGCCCTAATCGGCTCCGGCAACATCGGCACCGACCCGATCTACAAGATCCAGCGCAGTCCGGTGCTCGAGCCGATCTGGATGGTGGGCATCGACCCCGAGTCCGAGGGCCTCCAGCGCGCGCGCGACATGGGCCTGAAGACCACCGCCGACGGCGTCGATGGCCTGCTGCCCCATGTGCTCGACGACAACATCCAGATCGCCTTCGACGCCACGTCGGCCTACGTCCATGCGGAAAACAGCCGCAAGCTGAACGCGCGGGGCGTGATGATGATCGACCTGACCCCCGCGGCCGTCGGACCCTTGTGCGTGCCGCCGGTGAACCTGCGCCAGCACGCCGACAAGGTCGAGATGAACGTGAACATGATCTCCTGCGCCGGCCAGGCGACGATTCCCATCGTCAATGCCGTGGCGCAGGTCCAGAGCGTCGGCTACGCCGAGATCATCGCGTCGCTGTCGTCCAAGTCCGTCGGCCCGGGCACTCGCGCCAACCTGGACGAATTCACCTACACCACGTCCAACGCGCTGGAGAAGGTCGGTGGCGCAAGGAAGGGCAAGGCCCTCGCGATCATCAACCCGGCCGAGCCGCCGATGATCATGCGCAACACCATCTATTGCCTGACCGACGAGGCGCCGGACGAGGCCGCGATCATCGAGTCGGTGCGCAGGATGATCGGCGAGGTACAGACATACGTGCCCGGCTACAAGCTGGTGAACGGCCCGGTCTTCGACGAGGTCCCGCAGGGTCACCGGGTGGCGGTGTACCTGGAAGTGGCCGGCCTCGGCGACTACCTGCCGACCTACGCCGGCAACCTGGACATCATGACCGCCGCGGCCTGCCGGACCGCCGAAATGTTCGCCGAGGAAATCCTCAGCGGGAAGATCCAACTGAGAGCCGTGGAGGCCGCGTGATGGGTGACTCGAACCTCAAGGGCCGCAAGGTCATTCTTCATGACATGTGCCTGCGCGACGGCATGCACGCCAAGCGCGAGCAGATCAGCGTCGAGCAGATGGTCCGGGTGGCGACGGCGCTGGACGATGCCGGCGTGCCCTACATCCAGGTGACGCACGGTGCCGGCATGGGCGGCAACTCGCTGCAGCACGGCTTCGCCCCCCACAGCAACGAGGACTACATCAGCGCCGTGGCGGCCGCGGTGAAGCAGACTAAGATCTCCGTGCTGCTGCTGCCGGGCCTCGGCACGATGCGCGAACTGCAGTCCGCGTATCAGTGCGGCGCCCGCAGCGTGCACGTGGCCACCCACTGCACCGAGGCCGACACCGCGCCCCAGCACATCGCCTTCGCCCGCAAGCTGGGCATGGACACCACCGGCTTCCTGATGATGGCCCACCTCAACGACGCCAAGGGCATCGCCGAGCAGGGCAGGCTGATGGAGAGCTACGGTGCGCAGACCGTGTATGTCACCGATTCGGCCGGCTACATGCTGCCGCAGGATGTCACGGCGCGGATCACCGCCCTGCGCGAGGTGCTGAAGCCGGAGACCGAGATCGGCTTCCACGGCCATCACAACCTGGGCATGGGCATCGCCAACTCGATTGCCGCCGTCGAGGCCGGCGCCAGCCGCATCGACGCCTCGGTGGCCGGCCTGGGGGCCGGCGCCGGCAACACGCCCCTCGAGGTCTTCGCCGCGGTCTGCGACCGCATGGGCATCGAGACCGGCGTGGATCTCTTCAAGCTGATGGACATGGCCGAGGACATCGTCGTGCCGATGATGGACCACATGGTGCGCATCGACCGCGACTCGCTGACCCTGGGCTTCGCCGGGGTCTATTCGACCTTCCTGCTGCACGCCAAGCGGGCCGCCGAGCGTTTCGGCGTGCCGGCGCGGGACGTGCTGGTCGAACTCGGGCGCAAGAAGATGATCGGCGGACAGGAGGACATGATCATCGATACCGCGATGACCATGGCCAAGGCGCGCGGTCTGCTGAAAGACGTGGCGTAACGCGGGATCCGTAGGGCGGAAGAGCGCAGCGTCATCCGCCGCCACGACGTCGGACCTGAACCGAATGGCCGGGCAGGCCAGGCCCTCGCCCGGCAAAAACACAACAAGAACGGCCGCCCACGCAGGCAGGCCGCACAACCCTGACAATGGAGACAAGACAATGGCACTGAGAGGCGTGATGCGCCTGGGCGAGGTCCAGATCCGCGTGCTGGACATGGCCGAGGCCCGCGAGCACTACGGCAAGCGGATGGGCCTGCACGAGATGATGACCGACGCCGACGGCAAGGTCTATCTCAAGGCCTGGGACGAAAAGGACCACCACAGCGTGGTGCTGCGCGAAGCGGATCGGGCCGGTCTCGATCACTTCGCCTTCAAGGTCCATGGCGACGAGACGCTGTCGGCGCTGCAGGCCCGGCTCGAGGGCTTCGGCATTGCGGTCGAGACCGTGGACGCCGGTGTCTATCCGAAGAGCGGCCGGCGGCTGAAGTTCCGGATTCCCACCGGACAGCAGATGCACCTGTACGCCGAGAAGGATCAGGTGGGCAACACGCTGGGCGAGCTGAACCCAGGTACGATGCCCGACGAAGGCGTGATCCGCGGCATGCGCATCTACGGCCTCGACCACCTCTTCATCCTCGGCCCCCAGATGGTGGACAACGTGCGCCTGTTCACCGAGGTGTTCGACTTCGACCTGGCCGAGGAGCTGGTGGACCAGCCCGGCGGCAACCAGATCCTGACCTTCCTGTCGTGCTCGTCGCGGGCCCACGACATCGCCTTCGGCATGCACCCGGAGCCCGACCGCCTGCACCACGTGTCCTTCCGCCTGAACTCCACCGAAGACCACGTCTGGGCCGGTGATCTGATGGGCAAGTACGGCATCCCGGTCGAGCACAACGACCGGCACGGCATCACGGCGGTCAAGACCATCTATTACTTTGATCCGTCGGGCAACCGCAACGAGGTCTTCGTGGGCGGGCACACCCGCTACCCGGACAGCCCGAAGCTCACCTGGACCATGGACCACCTCGGCCTGGCGGCGTTCTCGCAGTCGCTGCATGTGCCGGAGAGCTTCCTCGGCGTGACAACCTGAACCCCGGAAACCATGGAGAACAGCGTGAGCAACAACCCAGACGACGCAGATCGCACGGAACTGGCCGTGGTGGTGGGCGCCACCGGTGCCTTCGGCAACAAGATGGTCGATCGACTCGTCGATGCCGGCCTCAAGGTCATCGCCGTGGCCCGCAGCGCCGATTCCCTGGCAGCCCTGCAGGACCGGCAGCCCTCCATCGGCGTGTGCGTGGCGGACATCTCGAACGACTCGTCCATCGAGGCGATCCAGGCAGCGCTCGACCGCCCGGTGCGGGCCGTGGTGCATGGGCCGGGCGTCGGCGTGGCCGGCGGCATCCTGACGGCCCCGACCGCCACCATGGTGGACGCCGTGAACATCAAGGTAGGCGGGCTGCTGCGCCTGACCCGCGCCGCTGATGCCCGCTTCTTGCAGGGCAGCCGCATCATCGCCATCGGCGGACATTACGGCCTCGAGCCGACTGCCTACGCGGCCTCGGCTGGCGTGGCCAATGCGGCGCTGGTGAATGTCTCGCGCCAGCTCAGCCTCGCCTACGGCCCGCGGGGCGTCACGGCCCACGTGATCGCGCCGGGACCGGCCGACACCGAGCGCCTGCGCAATGTGGCGAAGGCCCGCGCCGAGCAGCGTGGCTGCAGCGTCGACGCCGTGCTCGACGAACTTAAGGAAGAGTCGTCGATTGGCGCTTTCACGACGCCGGAGCAGGTGGCCTGGGCCGTGACGATGCTGCTCGACCCCTGCGCCGACGCCATGACCGGCTCGACCCTGATGCTCGATTCCGGCCGCCGCAAGGGCCTGCCCTGAACCCATCTTCGCGAGGACGACAGACCATGCCCGTTGCCAATTTCCACCTGATCGACACGCCGGCCAACCGCGCCCGGGTCCGGCCCCTGCTCGAGGGCGCCTGCGCCCTCTACGCCGAGGTGCTTGGTGCGCCGCTCGATCGCATCCGCGCCTTCGTGACCTTCCATGCGCCGGACACCTTTCTCGCCGGTGGCGAGTTGTGCAGCCTGAACGGGCAGAACGCCCCGTTCTTCGATTTCATCGTCCTCGAGGGTCGCCCCCTCGAGCAGCGTCACCGACTCTTGGCCGGCTTTACCGACCTGCTGGTCGAGTTGCTGGGCGTCGACCGCGACCTGGTCCGCGGCTGCTGTCGTCGCGTCGCGCCCGAGGACTGGGCCATCGGTGGCGTGCCGGCGAGCGAGAAGCGCAAGGATGAGATCGCGGCCCGCGCCCGAGCGGCCGCCAGCCCCTGACAACGCATGTCGCCGCTCGTGGCGTGCTCCCTCGAGCCCCGTGCTCCGGATTCGACTGGCGAACTTCCCCCTCGTTGAAGCCGGTCGTTAGGCCCCTCGTCCCCCGTACGCGAGGGGCTTTTTTTGTCATTTTCTTCGAGCCCCCATGAATGGGCTGATTGTCCCTGCCCATGCCTCGAACCCGTCCGCCAACGCCGCGATGCGGGCCGCCGCGGTGGATGCTTTCGCGTCGCGGGGCGACCAAGGGCGGAGAGCGCGGCTCGCGATCTCGCTCGGCCGGCAGGCGCCCAGCTACGGCCCCGAGGGCTTCCATGGCGAATTTGCGCTGCTGTTGTGCCCGATCCTGCTGGGCATGCCGGGCCATGCGGGACTGACCGTCCTGCCGCCTTTTGTGGCCTGGCGCGTGCCCTACGTGCCGGATGCCGAGCGCGGCGCGATGCGGGAAGCCTGTCGGCCGCATTGGTCGGTGCTGGGCGAACTGACGCCCATGCGCTTTCCCCGGATGGGGGACGACGACAAGCGCGTGCGTCCCTTGTGAGCCCACGGGGCATGCGGGGCGTTCTGGCGAGCGCACGGGTATTGGATAGTGTGCAGCTATTGCATGTATTGGTTTTATATTTTGAGTATATCGATAGACTGGGTTCACGCGGTGTCGAAACAGGCCCGGGCCAGGGCGCGCGGCCTCCCTCGACACCACAGCCCGGACATCGATAACGGAGAAGACCATGGGTGGAAACGACCTCAAGACGGGCAAGTGCCCGGTGATGCACGGCGCGGTGACGGCCGCAGGCCAGTCGAACACGGGCTGGTGGCCGAACGCGCTCAACCTCGACATCCTCCACCAGCACGACACCAAGACCAACCCGATGGGCGAGGACTTCGACTACCGCGAGGCGGTGAAGACTCTCGACTTCGATGCCATCAAACGTGACGTCCACGCGTTGATGACCGACAGCCAGGACTGGTGGCCGGCGGACTGGGGCCATTACGGCGGCTTGATGATCCGCATGGCCTGGCACGCTGCCGGTTCGTACCGTCTGGCCGATGGGCGTGGCGGTGGTGGCAGCGGCAACCAGCGCTTCGCGCCCCTCAACTCCTGGCCGGACAACGTCAACCTCGACAAGGCGCGGCGGCTGCTCTGGCCGATCAAGCGGAAGTACGGCAACCGGATCAGCTGGGCCGACCTGATGCTGCTCGCCGGCACGATCGCCTACGAGTCGATGGGCCTCAAGACCTTCGGCTTCGGCTTCGGTCGTCCGGACATCTGGCACCCCGAGAAGGACACCTACTGGGGTTCGGAGAAAGAGTGGCTCGCCACCAGCGACAAGCCCGACAGTCGCTACTCGGGCGAGCGCGTCCTGGAAAACCCGCTCGCCGCAGTGATGATGGGCCTGATCTACGTGAACCCGGAGGGCGTCGATGGAAAGCCCGATCCCTTGCGGACCGCGAAGGACGTGCGTGAAACCTTCGCCCGCATGGCGATGGACGACGAAGAGACGGTTGCCCTGACCGCCGGCGGCCACACCGTGGGCAAGGCCCACGGCAATGGCGATGCCGCGAACCTGGGCGCCGAACCCGAGGCCGCCGGCATCGAAGAGCAGGGCATGGGCTGGATCAACCACACCCGCCGTGGCGTGGGCCGCGACACCGTCACGAGCGGCCTCGAGGGGGCCTGGACCACCCACCCGACGCGCTGGGACAACGGCTACTTCGACATGCTCCTCAACCACGAGTGGGCACTCCGGAAGAGTCCTGCCGGAGCGTGGCAGTGGGAGCCTGTGCAGATTGACGAGGCGGACCGCCCGGAGGACGTGGAAGACGCGTCCGTCCGCCACAACCCGATCATGACCGACGCGGACATGGCCATGAAGATGGACCCGGCCTATCGGGCCATCGCCGAGCGCTTCCACAAGGACCCGGCCTACTTCTCGGAATGTTTCGCCCGCGCCTGGTTCAAGCTGACCCACCGCGACATGGGACCGAAGGCGCGCTATATCGGCCCCGATGTGCCCGCCGAGGATCTCATCTGGCAGGACCCGGTGCCCACCGGCCCGACCGACTACGACGTGGCCGGGGTGAAGGCGAAGATTGCCGAAAGCGGTCTCTCCATCGGCGATCTCGTGAGCACGGCATGGGACAGCGCGCGGACCTATCGAGGCTCCGACATGCGCGGCGGCGCCAATGGCGCACGAATCCGCCTCGCCCCACAGAAGGATTGGGTCGGCAATGAACCGGATCGCCTGGCGCGGGTGCTCGGGGTACTCGAGGGCATCGCCTCGGCCCATGGCGCGAGCGTGGCCGACGTGATCGTGCTGGCCGGCAACGTGGGGGTCGAGCGGGCCGCCAGGGCGGCGGGCTTCGACGTGACCGTGCCGTTCTCGCCGGGCCGCGGCGACGCCACCGACGCGATGACCGATGCGGCGTCCTTCGACGTGCTCGAGCCGATCCACGACGGCTACCGCAACTGGCTCAAGCGGGACTACGCGGTGGGGGCGGAGGAACTGCTGCTCGACCGGACCCAGCTCATGGGGCTCACCGCCCACGAGATGACCGTGCTGGTCGGTGGCATGCGCGTGATCGGTACGAACCACGGGGGCACGTCGCACGGGGTTTTCACCGACCGGGTCGGTGCCCTGACGACGGACTTCTTCGTGAATCTGACCGACATGGCCTACATCTGGAAACCGGTCGGCGAGGGCCTGTACGAGATTCGCGAGCGCAAAAGCGGTGCGACCCGCTGGACGGCGACGCGGGTGGATCTGGTGTTCGGCTCCAACTCGATCCTGCGCAGCTATGCCGAGGTCTATGCCCAGGACGACAACCGCGAGAAGTTCGTGCGTGATTTCGTCGCGGCCTGGACCAAGGTGATGAACGCCGACCGCTTCGACCTCGCCTGAGGCGGAGGCAAGCCGCTACGAGGGCCCCGACACGGCGTCGGGGCCCTCGTTCCGTTTACCCGGCCTGGACCAGGTTCGGCCGCCCGGCAGTCGCCGCCTCGGCCTGCTCGGCGTCGATGCGCTGGCGCAGCAGGCGGCGCACCCGCACGGGCCCCAGGTCGCTGCTGATCAGCACCGGGTTCAGGCTGAGGAAGTCGGAGGTGCCCATGCTCTGGTGAACCGCATCGAGGATCGGGCCGTCCTCGTCGGCAAAGGCCGCATGCATGCCGGCGATCTTCATCTGGTTGAACTCGCCGTCTGCCTCGTGGTGGTTGCGCCGGGTCGCGAAGAAGTAGTGCGTGCTGTTCTCGTTCTCGGGGGTGCAGGCGTGCAGGTCGTACTGGCCCACCGTGCTGTCCAGCTGGAGGGGTGCGGCCAGGTCCTGGGTGGCGCCGATGGTCAGCTGGATGTTGGCGGGCGCCGACCAGGTTACCTCCACGAAATGCCGTGCCGGTTTGCCGGGCTCGGGCAGGAAGTCGTTGAAGATCAGGATCGGCGGCGTCTGCTCCCACTCCCAGCGCACGCCGACCGCGCCGCCCACCTCGTTGAGCTTCGGCACCTGGGGCGAGAGCTGGCCCCGGGTCGTGATGATCTCGCCGTGCAGGTGGTCCACGTGGGAGAGGTCCATCACGTTGTCGGTGATCAGCTCGTAGTGACAGGGGCGCTTCATGTAGGTGTGGGCGATGCCGTTCCCGTGGCCCGCATCGAGGCGGCTGTAGTCGGGCAGGGCGGATTCGTCGGCCGGCGCCTCGCCCATCCAGATCCAGATGAAGCCGTGGCGCTCCAGCAGCGGATAGCTGCGGACCGCCGCTGCCGCCGGGACCTTGCCATTGCCGTGGGGGTTGCGGGTGCAGCGACCGCTGCAGTCGAAGGCGAGGCCGTGGTAGGCGCACACGACCTGGTCACCGTCGCGCCGACCCATCGACAGCGGCACGAAGCGGTGCGGGCAGCGGTCATGCAGGGCCACCGGCGTGCCGTCGGCCTTGCGATACATCACCACCGGGGTCTCGAGCAGGGTGCGCTTGAAGAGCGCCTCGCCGTTCAGATCGGTGGACAGGGCGGCCACGTACCAGGTGTTGGTGAGGTATTTCTGCCGGGTTGTCTGCATCGTTGTCTCCTGGGAAGTGTCGTCGTGAGGTGTGCCGGGCCTAGAGATCGAGCACGAGGCCGGCGCCCCGTGCCCGCGAGCAGCACGGGGTGAACTGGTGGCCGGCAGCCCGCTCGGCATCGGTGAAGAACATGTCGCGGTGGTCGATCTCGCCCTCGAGCACGCGGGTGGCACAGGTGCCGCAGATACCCTGTTCGCAGGCCATCGGCACGTCGATGCCGGCGGCGTGAAGGGCGGCGATTGCCGTCTGGTCGGGCGCGACCCGGATCCGCTGGCCCGTGCGGGCAAGGGTGAGCTCGAAGCCGCCATCCTCCGCGGCCACGGCCGCGGCGGCGTGGAAGCGTTCGGCGTGGAGGTTGGCCTCCTGCCAGCCGGCTGCCTGTGCCATCGACAGGACATGCGCCATGAAGCCCTCCGGGCCACACACGTAGAGATGCTCCGACTGGCGAACCGTAGCCAGCAGCGATGCCAGGTCAAGCCGGCCCGTGGCGGGCTCGTCGTCGTGGTAGCGGTGTACGCGGCTCGCGTAGGGTGCCTGCGACAGCCGGTTGAGATACGCGCATCGCTGGGCACTGCGGGTGCAATAGTGCAGTTCGAAGTCGGCCCCTTCGGCACAGAGCGCCTCGGCCATCGCCAGGATCGGCGTGATGCCGATGCCGCCGGCGAACAGCAGGCTTCGCGAGGCGCCCACCGCCATGGGAAACCGGTTGCGCGGCGGGCTGATGCGCAGCACGTCGCCCGTGCGCACGTCATCATGAGCACTTCGCGAGCCGCCACGACCGGAGGCCTCGCGAAGGATCGCCAGCTCGTAGCCCGCGGCGGTGTGCGCGACGATGGAGTACTGACGCACCAGGCCGTTCGGCAGTGTCACGTCGATGTGCGATCCAGGCGTGGCTGGGGGCAGGGCGGCCCCTTCGATGGGCGCGAGGGTCAGTCCGATGATGTCCGTGGCGAGCCGTTCGCGGCGCGCGACACGGACCGCCAGGTGGTCCGGCATCTCCGGTTGGGGCATGGTGTCTCCTGGTTGATCGTTCTTGCGTGGCCTGGGCGGCCATCTGGTGGAGACTTAGCGCAAAGCGCATGCCAAGGGATGCCAAGATGGTTCAAGTTACTGATTGGACGATGGATTGGCCGTGTTTTTCCGGCACTAGAATGGGCGCCCTTTCGGTTGAATGTCTGATTTCCGGCATCTTCTGCTTGAGGAAAAGCGTCAGTTGCCTGTAAACAGGCAGTTCCACCTGCCAAGAGACGCCCATGCCCAAGCTGCACCGCGCCGCCTTCGAACTCGTCGCCCATGGCGCCGACGATGCCGTGCTGGCGCAGCACCTTCACTTCGAGCCCGACGAGGGCCGTATCCAGCTCTTCGACCAGCGCATGCTGCTGATGCACGGCTACTCCCTTGCCGAACTGCGGCGCGAGCTGATCGAGCGGCTGGGGCTGGACAGCACCCGCGCGCTGTTCACGCGCCTCGGCTACCAGCAAGGGGTCGAGGATTCCCGCGGGCTGCGCCAGGCGGCTGGAGCCGACATCGAAACCGCCATGTCGCTGGGACCGCGCCTGCGGGAAATCGAAGGCTTCGTGCGCAACCAGGTGGTGGACCGGATGCGATACGACGCCCAGTCCGGGGAATTCTGGGGCGACTACTACTGGCAGAACTCCTGGGAGGCCGAAACCCACCGACGCCAGTTCGGCATCGGTGGCAGCCCGGCCTGCTGGATGATGGCCGGCTACGCCTGCGGCTACACGACGGCGATGATGGGTCGTCCGGTGATCTGGCGCGAGATCGAGTGCGTGGCCATGGGTCATGCCCGCTGCCGGGTCATCGGTCAGCCGGTCGAGGCGTGCGAGGATGCGGACGAGGTCATGCGCTTCCTGCGCGTCGAGGATTTCGTCACCGCGCCGCGCCACCGCAGCACCGGGCACCGGCGCGACCCCGAGACGCCACCCGAAGCCGTCCTGCCCGACCTGGTGGGCGCCTCGCCCGGCTTCAATGCGGTCGCCCATCGGCTGAAGCGCGTGGCGCCCACGGATGCCACGGTCCTCTTCACCGGCGAGAGCGGTGTCGGCAAGGAGCGCTTCTCCAAGGCCCTGCACGCCATCGGCCCCCGCGCCGACGCTGCCTTCGTGTCGGTCAACTGCGCCGCCATCCCCCACGAACTGGTCGAGGCCGAACTCTTCGGCGTGGAGAAGGGCGCCTTCACCGGCGCCAACGCCGCCCGCCCCGGCCGCTTCGAGCGGGCGGACGGCGGCACCCTGTTCCTCGACGAGATCGGCAGCCTGCCCATGCACGCCCAGGGCAAACTGCTGCGCGTGTTGCAGGAAGGCGAGGTGGAGCGGGTCGGCGACACGCGGGTGCGCCGGGTCGACGTCCGCATCGTCGCGGCCGCCAACCGGGACCTGCGCGCCGAGGTGAAGGCCGGCCGCTTCCGCGAAGACCTCTTCTTCCGCCTCAATGTCTTCCCGATCGAAATCCCGCCCCTGCGCGAGCGGCGAGAGGACATCCCGCTGCTGGTGAACGTGTTCCTGCAACGCTATGCCCAGCGCTTCGGCAAACGCATCCGCGGTCTCACCCGCCAGGCCTCCGACGCCCTGTGGGCCTACGACTGGCCAGGCAACGTGCGCGAGCTGGAAAACATGGTCGAGCGGGGCGTGATCCTTGCGGACGAGGATGCCAGCGTGGATGTGCAGCACCTGTTCTCGGGGGGCGAGACGCGGCCCGACCTCAATCCCGCAGTGGCCGTGCCACGCAGCGACAGGGTGGAAACGGGGGCTGGGTCAGAACCGGATCCCCTCGGAAGCCTGCTGCGCAGCGCCGGTTCGCTGGCAGGCATCGAGACCCTGCTGCTCGACTACGCGCTGACGCAGACCGGCGGCAATGCCTCGGCCGCCGCGCGGCTGCTGGGCTTGGGGCGGGGGCAGTTCGACTACCGGCGGCGAAAGCGGCAGGGTGAGGGATAGCCAGCACAAGTCATCGCCCCGAAGCGAGATCGCACGCGGTACCCGCACGATGGCTGCCGCTACACCCCCCGCGCTTCCACGTGCCGCCTGAAATCCTCCAGAATCGCCTGCCAGCCGTCCCGCTGCTGGTCTTCGGAATGGCTGGCTTCCGCACCAAACGTCACCGTGGCCCGGACGCCGTCCGCGGCTTCGTCGAACCTTACCGAGGCGCTTCGATCGCCAAACGCGTCTTCGATCAGCCGATGCTCGACGACCTTCGTGTAGGTCCCGGCAAAGTCGAAACCGAAGCGGCCATCCTTGGCCTCCATTCTCGACGAGAAGTCACCGCCCTCCCGCAGATCGACACTGGCGCGCACGCTGTGCCAGTCATCCGACGCGGCGTTCCATTGCATGATGTTGGCGGGCGTTGTGTAGGCGCGCCAGACTTCCGCGACAGGCGCCTTGACCGAAGTTTCAACGGTGATCTTTATGGTCGCGATCTCCAAACGCGAGCAATGAACGAGTGTGGGAAGACGATAAGCTTGGTGGGCAACGAACAGGCATCTGCTCTACTGGCAGCCATGCAGGCGGGTTTGCCCGACAACGCTGACTGATGAGAGGGCAGATCAAGGCTGGACAGTGCTACGGTGCTAGACCTGACCCCATTGCCCTTCCCAGCGGAGGGTCTAATGGGCGACCCCATTGCTCTTGGGGCCGGGCTTCGACCTGCTTTCTATGCCGAGAGGACCTGGAAGTCGAATTCACATAGAATTCGTGCGTCAGTATGCGATATGGATTATTGAACTGGTCTCCTCAGTGTTTCCATCGATAGATGAATTCTCCGGGGGCGCCGCCTCAGCAAAGGACATGTCATGAAAGTCAGGACCCTCGTCGCCACGCTTGCGCTTATGGTGAGCGGAGAACTCGCCGCCCAGGTCGCATTCCAGTCCGGCAATGTGCTCGTATCCAGCGATGGCATCATCAAGGAGTACGATCTGGCAGGGAGCCTTGCGTCGCAGACGCCGGTTCCCCTGAACGGCGTTGTAGGTGAAACCCCGCGCGACCTCGTCATCACCGATGCTGGCGAACTCGCGGTCTTCAACGGCGTCTTCCAGCCGCAACTCGCCATCTTCGATGGCCAGGCATGGTCCAGCCAGACCTTCGCTGGCTGGAGCATCGCGAACAATGTCTCCTACGGCGGCATCGCCGCGCTGGGGACCACGATCCTGCTCACCGACATGATGACCTACAACGGCGGGGAGGCGAGAGGACTGATCTCCTTCGATCTGGCCTCGGGCGTCGGCGAGCGATGGCTGGAGGCCAATGACTACATTGACGTCAATGTGGGGCTCGACGGCCTCATTTATGCGCTGCGCAACGATTACGGGGCGCTCGATGTTGTGGACCCGGTGAGCTTTGCATTGTTGAGAAGCGTTGCGCTCGGCCACACGGTGTCATCCCGTGGCGTCGCGGCGGATGCGGATGGCAGCATCTATATGGCGAGTTGGGGCGGCTACGTGTCCCACTACGATGCTGCTGGGACGCTACTGAAATCGATGACGATCGGCGAGAGTCTCCAGGACATCGACCTGGATGAAGCAGGCAATATTATTGTCGGGAGCCGATTCGGGCGTGCCTATCTGACCGATACGTCCCTGACCTCATACACGGTGATTCAGGCGGGCTCAACCCCTACTTTCGTGGCTTTCGTGCCGCGGGTTGAACTGCCGCGGCCGATGCTCTCAGGCGTGTCGGAGCGCGTGGGCGGCTGGATTCTGACAACGCTGTCGTGGCAGCCCGGCGTGGGTCTGGTCGACGTCTATCTCAACGATGAACTGATCGACCAGATTGAGGGTGTGACCGCAAGCTATCAAGCCCACAAGAAGGTCTCTCAGTCCTACGTGGTTTGTCGTGTGGGTACGAGCATCTGCTCGGAAGCCTTCGTCGCCAACTAGGCTCGATCGTACGCGGCCTCACGTCGGCGCTACGGATGCCTGTCGGTGCGCCGAAGGACTGACACGAGCACTCGCGACGCATGCGTAACGTGACCCGAGGGTCGTCACGTGACCAGGCAGTGGTGCGCTTGGATGTCGAATCCACCGTCGAGTAGCGTGACAAGGGGGTTGGGTCTAGCAGCGTAGCATCCCGTTCATTGGCGCCTTTCTTGAGGGCTCCACTCGGGGAGCACCGATTG
>JBNLCM010000100.1:0-4790 GCA_050303815.1 Rhodocyclaceae bacterium | reverse complement strand
CGAAGCTCCGCGGTAAGATCGATCACGCCATGACGACCTGCGACCGCGTTGCTCGAGAGCACCGTGCAGCCGCAATCCTGCGACAGCTCCTCGAGCGCTCCGGGCAGCACCCGGGCAAAGGCTTCGGCCCGTCCGATCGCCATCTGCCGCGCCTCGTCGGTCACGTTGTCCTGGGAAACGACGCCCGTGAAGGCAGCCTCCTGCTCGCGATAGAGGGCGGCGAGGTCAACGGTGGCGAGCTGCGGGAGCTGCCTGGGGAGGACCACAAAATGGTAGGCCGCCACGGCTGCCGCTGCCGCGACGGTACTCACCAGGGCCAGCTCGAGCACGCCGACCCCGCGGCGCACGGACGCAGCCGTGGGGGCAGCCTCGGGCATCGCGGCCGGAGCGCGTGTTTCTTCAGTCATGCTTCGATCCCCCGGTCGCGCAGCACCGCGGCCACCGCGTCGGCAACGGACAGGCCTTGCGCCCGATACTCGTCGAGCGGGCCGTTGTCCTCGTGGCGGTTGGAGAAGGTGAGCAGGGTTGCCGGATCGAGCACGAGGCGCAGAATCCCCTCACCCATCTGGGTGAAGGCGTACATCTCGGCATAGGCGCCTTTCTCCAGGCGCAGGGTCTGCAGCAGGCGCTTCTTCTGCTCGTCGATGGCGAGCTTGCCGGAGCTGGCCAGCAGCTCCACCGACTCCTTGCGCTGGCGCAGAATGAAGACCGCATCGGACAGGGTGAAGGCGGTCAGCAGGGCCGGCGAGGCGTGGTAGTCCTCGACCTGATGGGTCGCGGTAACCAGCGCACCGCCGTACTTCCGGGCCCGCCGGGCGGCCTCCTCGATGATGCGGGTCACCACCGAATCGTCCTCGGAGCCCAGTTGCTGCTTCAGCTCGTCAATGATCAGGAGCTTGCGGTTATTGCGGGTGAAATACATCTCGGAGGTGATTCGGAACAATAAGATCATCAGCACCACCCGGTGCAGCGCCGCCGATCGCTTGAGGCTCTCGACCTCGATCACCACGAGCTGGCGCGCGAAATCCACGTTCGACGGTCCGTCGAAGAACTCCGCGTAGGCGCCACCGGTGCAGTAGGGCTCGAGCATCACGGCGAGATCGGTCAGGCGCTGGTCGTGAGGCTCGTCCGGGTTGAGCCGCCCTGGCACAAAGACTTCCCGCAGGTCGGACACCGTCATCTGGTTGCCCTTGGCCTTCCAGCAGCGGGTCAGCGCGGTGCTGATCGCGGCGTACTGGAACGGGTCCAGCGCGCCATAGGGCGCGGCCATCTTGGCGACCGTGGCCTGCAGCATGTCCAGATCGTCGTTGAAGTCCACCACGAAGCTGAACGGGTTGATGTTCACCCCGCAGCCCGAGTGCAGATCCACCATCTGACCGTCCGACAGGTCGCACAGGCGCTCGAAGCTCTTGCCCAGATCGAGCATCCAGACCTTGGCGCCGGCGCCCAGGTAGGAGGAGGCCATCTCGTTCAGGAACACCGATTTGCCGGATCCCGGGGTGCCGACGATCGCGGCCGAGTAGTTGCCCTCGGTGTTGTCGTAGAGATCGAGCCCGCAGACCTGACCGCGCCGCCCGGCGAAGAGCAGGACAGGGTTCTGCGAGCCACGCCACTCGCCGATCATCGGCGAGAGGTGCACCGCGTTGGGGATGGACTTGGTCGACGAGATCCCGAGACTGTAGAGGGCCTCCTGCATGCCCGGCCCGTAGGACAGGGGCAGCGCACTCAGGAAAGCGATGCGGTGCAGGAAGCTGATGTTATTGATCGAGAAGCCCTGGTCGCGCCACAGGCCCTCGGCGATCGCCTCGGCGCGCTCCATGTCGTCCGGATGCGCCCAGATGCCGAGCGTGTGGTAGAGCCGCACCAGCGTCCCGGATTGCTGGACCTCGCCGAGCGCCTCGGTCCAGTCGCGACGCTTCTCCTCGACGTTGGCCATGTAGGGCGCCGACTTGCTCGCGGCGTTCTGGGTCGCCCGCATCTGGTTGGCTGACACCTTGGCCTTCACGGCGGAGGCTTCCTGGAACTGCACCCCCATGGTCAAGAGGAAGGGGCACGGGTACTGCAGCGAGTTCTGGAGACTGTCGCCGAGCAGGCCGCCCATGCGCCACAGGGCGAAGCGCTCCGGGTAGCCCTTGACCGCGAAGAAGCGGGCATCGACGGGATCGTCCCGGTTGGGCTTGCGAAAGCGCAGCCCGCTCTCGCTGGCGAGCTGTCGCGTGTCGATGTCGACGATCTGGTCGCGCACCTGGCGGAAGGCGTCGTAGTGCAGCGGCGCCGCTTCCTCGAAGAGGCGATGGGGATTGCAAAAGTTGGCGCACCAGTTGATCAGATCGGCCGCGCCCCAGATACGCGGCGGGAAGCCTGCCGTCTGGAGCGTCGAAGCGACGTTGGCGCGCAGCTGCACAAGCCGCTCGCGGGCGGTCACGTCGCCGACCTTGGCGGGGATGAAGCCGGTGATGACGAGCCGGTAGTCGCGCAGCAGGTAGTTGGCCCCGGGCGCGATCGACTTCACCGCACCGCGCAGATAGTGGTCCACCCGCCGCCGCGCCAGGAGGCGGTACAAACTGCGGTTGCGCGCGGGCCGCCCGTACTCGGCCGCCAGTTGGGCCTGGTCGGCGTCGACCTTGCGCTGGGTCGCGTAGCGTAGCAGCGCCGGCTTGATGTGCGGCGTCCCGAAAATCGAGATCTGGAGGCTTGCGCCGGCGGGCCACGCAATGGTGTAAAGGCCCCGCAGCATGTCGACCATGGCCTGGTCGGCCCCGCTTTGCGGACGGGCCTCGAGCGCGAAGCCGATCCCCTCGCTGAGCACGAAGACTTCGCGCTCGGCATCGAAGGCGTGATAGTTGAGCCAGCTCGTGAACTGGGCGGGGTCGCGAACGTCCTCATGCCGGGCACCGCCGTCATGGGCCGGTTGAAAGACGTCCAGCGTCCGCTGCAGGAATCCGCCAAGACGTTCCCCCAGCAGGGTCGAGAGCACGGTCGAGCTCATTGCATCCGCTCCTGACTCTCACGCAGGCGATCCGCCACGGCCGCCGGCAGGAAGGGACTGTTGCCCAGACTCTGCGCGATCGCGTCCGCCCCCTTCTTCACTTCGCTCAGGGGGGCAGCCGCGGCGGCCGGCGGCGGCTGTATCGGCGCATAGGCCTTCTGCTCGGCCTTGCGGAAATGATCGAGTCGCCAGCGGCCTTCGTCGAGCTTCACGTAGGCGCGGCGCCCCTCGAGGAGGGTGTCTTCGCTGTCGGCCCACGGGGCGATATAGACCCGCAACACCCGCGGCCGGGTCAGCAGCGAAGCCGGCAGGCCGGGGATGGTGAAACCGTTGCCCGTGGGCGCTGTCACCATTGGCCGCACGGGCGCGGGTGCGGCGCTGGGTGAGGCCGGCGCCGCGACTGGCGCTGAATCGTCGGCTTCGAACGCCGCGGCGGGCGCCGCCCAGAAGTCCGGCGACAGCGAGTCCTCATAGACCTGAGTGATCGGCTTGCAGTGGCCGCCCTTCGGCAGCGGGCAGCTATAGCTCGAGGAGCCGCCGATACCGGAGAGGTTGGTGCAGGCACCGGAGAGCAGCGCCGCAAGCACGGTTGCCGTGAGCGGCAGAGCGCGGAGGGGTTTCATCGGGGGGACTCCATGGCAGTGGCCTGGCCGAGCCAGGCCACGATCTCGGGAGCGCTCGCGGCACCGGCCAGAATCCGGCCGTCGCTGGCGACGAGGGTGGGCGTTCCTTGAATGCCCAGCGAGCGCGAGAGGGCCAGGTTGCGATCGAGCGCACCGGTATCGCAGGCCGTGGATGCTGGGGGCTGACCGCGCAGCATCTGGTCCAGCCAGGCGGACGACGGATCGGGCGCGCACCAGATCGCCTCGGCGAGCTGCCGCCCGCCGGGCTGCATGGGGGTCAGATACACGCGAACCTCGAGCTGGGGCAGTTGATTGAGGGTCTGCTCGAGCCGCCGGCAGTAGCCGCAGGCGGGGTCGGAGAAGATCGACACGCGCAGGGTCGGGCTCGGGCCGCGCCGCACGACCAGGGCGTCCGCCTCGGGGAGCGTGGCTTCGACCTTGGCGACGCGCACCAGATCAGCCTTGCGCTCAGCGGTGACGTCGCGTTGTCCCGGCATGTCCCAGATGTGGCCGAAGAGCACGTAGCGCCCGGTCGGCTCCACGTAGACGAGGTTCTTGCCGGTCACGACCTCGAAGAGGCCCGGTATCGGCGAGGGCCGGGCCGAATCCCACTGGGTGCCGGGATAGTTGCGGCGCAGTTCGGCCAGCAGATCCGATTCGGGGCTTGCCAGCGCCGACAGGGAGGCCAGACCGACGCAGGCGGCGGCCAGGAGTCGCTTACTCGTCATCGAAATCTCCATAGGCGAGTTCGGGCAGCGGGATGTCCAGCTCGACCCCCTTGGTGAAGGCCAGATCCACGTGGCGCTGCGCGTCCACCTCAATCACCGGAAACACCTTCTCGGCGAGGCTGATGTAGTAGTTGGCGAGGCGATCCATGGCCTTCCCAACCCCCTGCCCGATCCCGGCCTGAAACTCGCGGCCGGATTCAGGCTGGCTGACCGTATTGCCGAGCGCGGTGATGGTGTTGGTCGAGGTGCTGTACTCGATGCCGCGCCCGATGCCGCTCACCACGCCGGCGAGGAGCGCATTGGCGAGAATCTGGCCCTGCTTGCTGACCAGCCGGCCCCGCACCCCAAGCTTCCCGGTCTCATCGAAGACATGGCCGTTGACCGCCACCTCGAGCGCCTGCCCGTCCTTGCGCACGCAGGAGAGCGTCACGAGGCGGATGTAGGCCCGCT
>JBNLCM010000099.1:0-16347 GCA_050303815.1 Rhodocyclaceae bacterium | reverse complement strand
ACATCCTGGATGCGCACGTTCGACTTCAGCTGTCCGCCGACCATGCCCTGGTCGAAGGGGCCGGCGAAGGCGGAGGTGGCGAGGGTGGCGGCGGCGATGGCGATGAGGGCTTTCATGGTGACTCTCCTGAGTGGGGTGTGGTGTCGAGAGGGGCGCTGTGCTGCCCATCTGACCTGTGAGTCGCGCCATGCGCCGGATCGGTTCGAGAACTGCGTCACGTTTCCGCACATGCATGTTGCATGAGCGGAACATGGCTAGGTCATTGGTTTGAGCCCGCCCGGCGTGCGCGGATGGGCAAGGGGTGACTGCCGAATCAGCGACCCGGAACGAGGGCCTCGACGGCCGCCAGCAGCCGCTCCACCTCGACGGTGCTGTTGTAGTGGACCATCGACAGGCGGAGCACGCCTCGCGCCGGGTCGATCCCCATCGCCTCGAGCAGCCGCACCGCGTAGAAGTGGCCGGCGCCCACCATCAGGCCGCGCCGCCCGAGGGCCGCAGCGAGATCGATCGGCGCGATGTCGCGCGGATCGAGCGATACGGTCGCGGCCCGATGCGCCGGCTGGGCGGGGCCAAGCACCCGCAGACCCGGCAAGCGCTGGAGACCGTCCAGCAGGCGACCGAGCAGCGCGGACTCCGCCTCATGCAGCAGGCTGCGCACGCGCGCTGGCCTGCCTGCCGCGGATCCGCCCGGGAAGTGGTGCGCATCGAGCGCGTCGAAGTAGTCGGCGATGCCGGCGGCTGCGGCCACCTGAGCGTGGTCCGGCCCGGCCGGGTTCATCCGCTTGCGGGGCGCCTCCGCATTGAAGAAATGCCCTTCGTTGCCGAGTTGCTCGAGAAAATCGGGCCGGATCACCATCAGACCCTGATGGGGGCCGAAGGTCTTGTAGAGCGAGAACAGATACGCGTCAGCGCCCAGGCTGGCGACGTCCGGCAGGCCGTGTCCGGCAAAGGAGACGGCATCGACCACGCAGCGGGCCCCGTGGGCATGCGCGAGGGCAACGATCTCGGCGACCGGATTGATCTCGGCGACGATGTTCGAGCAGTGGGGAAAGCACACCAGGCGCGTGCGTGGCCCCAGCAGCGGTTTGAGCCGGGCCGGGTCGAGGTGGCCGCTATCGGGCTCGACCGCCCATTCCCGGATGACGATGCCGTCGCCCGCCAGCCGCCTCCAGACCCCGCTATTCGCCTCGTGGTCCTGATTGGTGACGACAATTTCGTCGCCTGCAGCGAGCCGGTGGCGACAGGCCTGGGCCAGCACATAGGTGTTCTGCGAGGTCGACGGTCCGAAATGGAGCCAGTCCGCCGGGACGCCGAGGTAGGGTGCGAGCCGCAGGTAGGACGCATCCATCCACTCGCCCGCCTCCCGCGAAGCCGGATAGGTGCCATACGGCTGCACCTTGAGGCGACGGTAGTAGGTGGCAAGGCGCTCGATGACCGGGCCACACGCGAAGGAGCCGCCGGCATTCTCGAAAAATGCGCCCGCTGCGAGTGTGGGCTCCTGGAAGGCGGGGAAACGGGCTCGGACGAACTCCAGGTCGAGTGGCATGGCGACTCCTCGCGTGGCGGACGGGGCTTGTCGGCAGCTTAGCCGAAGGCAGTCCGCTGCGCACCGCCCCGGGGCCCTGCGCAGCGGGAGGCGTCGCATGGCTCGCGTGGCACGAGTGGGTGCCGCCTGCTGCCGCCGAGGGCCAACGCGTGCCCAAGGACCCGTCGCCGCCACCGTCCGGCTGCGATTCCGACCGGGCGATGCGCGGAACCCGGGCGCGGGTGGGGGAGGTCGGGGACTGCCGGGAAGGGGCCGTGCCCGTCAAAGGCGCTCGCGTGCCAGGAGGGCCCCGCGCTGGCGAGTCATCCGGCCGCCCACGGACCGCCGACCCCATGCCGGCACGGCGCGACGACTCCTGTCCTACCAGACCATCAGTGCCGTTTCTGCCGCCATCTCGCTGTAGTACAGCCGGACACCGACCCGATACTCCCGGCCGGCGACCAGCCGCATCCGCACGAGGGCATTGCGATCCGACCCGCTATCGTCGTCCCCCGCAATCTGGATGTTGCCGGCTGCGCCGGTTTCAAACAGCACGAGCAGCGTATCCGCATCCCCGAAGGTGCCGATCCGGTAGGTTCGCGTGCGGCTCGGGCGGAAAGCCAGGGACCGCGTCTGGCCCGCGTCCAGGGCGAGATGAACCGATAGGCCGGGCTCGAGGTAGGGGATCCTCTCCTTCGGTTTGGGCGGGGGATAGGAGCTGGCGACCCAGTCCTTGTCGGCCTTCGACAAGCCGCCCTTCGGCACGAGCCCGTCCCGGTACTTCACCGGCGAGTCGATGAGCCCCGCCCCGAACTGGTACTCCATGACCGAATCCGGATCCCAGTTGGTCCCCTTGACCTCCGACCGGCTGATCTTGCGCAAGATGTTCCAGTCAATCGTCGCGTCGTCCCATTGGTTGGGCGGGGCGCGGAAATACGCCCGCACCGCCGCCTCGTTCCAGGTAATGCCGGCGTACGGATTCTGGTGCTCGTGCTCGAGGCCAAGGGAATGGCCGATTTCGTGGAGTGCCGTATCGGCGCCATAGGCCGTTGTCAGGGACCAGCCGAAGTTCATTGTGCGTGACAAAGGGTCCCGCTCCCTCAGCACGTCGCGCCCCACGTACGACCACGAGCCGTCGCTCTGGTCGAAGCCGATGCGAATTATCGCGTCCTCGGGCCGGTCAACCTCGCGGAAGGTGATCCCCAAGCCGACCTTGGCCCATGTGTCGAAGGCCTTGCGCACCGCGGCCACATCGTCTTCGCGACCACGCCATCGGCTGCTGACCCGCCGCGCGCCGGGCCCGAACGAGTGGTAAGTCAGCTCGGTGCCGTTCACCCACTTCTTCTCGGCGTTGAGTATCGCGCGCACGCGCCCCGGACTGACCGACGGGTCGAATACGCGTTGAACCTGGGGCGGTTGCGCGCAATAGCGCAGGCCCCCTGCATCGGCTTCCGCTCGCCTTCTGGTTGCTGCCATGTCAGCCTCCCGTGGATGCGCGCACCGCTGTCGCATGGGGAGCGACCCCCCGGCCGGGCAGTGCTGGCGCTACGCTGACTATAGAACAGCGGGATAGGAATATCTGCCGCCATCCCCTTCCCGGCATCGGCCGCGACGGCGGGATCTCGCCAAGGCCCGCCGCCCGCCTCGGGACGCTTTGACCCTGGCAAACCGCCACAGCCCGTTCGTCGGACCGGCGTGTCCCCGGTCATCGCTGCCGCGAGGCACCGCGCGATGAGCCGCCGCGGACCGGGGCGCTGAAGGCCATCGGTGACGATCTGCCATTCATCGAGCCCCGGCGCGACGCGAGCCGGCCCCGGGCGGCGGGGCGAATGCCATCTGTGCAAGGCGCTCCCAGCGGATTCAGCTGCCATTCGTCGGTGGCGGCGGTGGCGAGCCGTTCGCCGTGCTCAAGCGAGGGCAATACGGGCCGTGAAAGGAAGGCAGTCGACGCAGCAGCCCTGCCTCCCGAGCGGGTGAGGCAGGGCCTGGAACAGACGCCGACGCCAATCACGGTAGGAGACAGAACCCATGTTGAACACGCTCTCATTGCGCTGGAAACTCCTGGTGCCGGTCGTGGCCCTCGTGGCCATCGTCCTGGCTCTGGTGGGGTCGGCGGTGCATACCGCGCGCGAAGCCAGCACCATCACCCAGGAACTCGGCAAGCGCTTCCTTCCCGCAACGGCAGTCCTGCTCGAGGCGGATCGCGACCTCTATCAGGCCCTCGTCGCCGAGCGGACCTGGCTCACGGTGGGCGCAGACGCGGACTGGCAGGCGACCCTCCGCAAACAGGTGGATGACAACCGCGAACAGTCGGCCCGGCGCGTCGACCGGTTTGCCGACTACGTCGCCGACATCCCCGAACTCGCCGATGCCGCGGCACCCCTGCTGGCGGCGTACCGGACATACCGCGCCGAGTGGGAACGGGCCAACGCGCAGGTCACGGCGCTGGCCGCCGGAGGCGGGTCAGGCGCCCTCGACGAAGCCCGCCAGCTCAGCCTCGGCCAGGCCGAAACCGCCTTCGAGGCCATGCGCGACCAGATCGACAAGCTCACCGAGGTGATCGGGGCGGGCGCCGAAGCCGCCGAGGCCGCGTCAAGTGAATCGGCTCGCGATAGCCTGATGGTGGCAGGCACGGGTGGCGTCGTCGGCGTTGTCGTCGCCTTGCTGATTGCCTTCTGGATTCCCCGCCAGATCGTCACGCCCATCACCGCGTTGAACCGGCGCCTGGGCGAAATGGCCGCGGGCGGCGCGGATCTCACCACCCGCCTGCCGGTTCCCTCGAAGGACGAGATTGGTCAGTTGGCCGCCAACTTCAACGCCTTCCAGGACGGGCTGGGCAAGCTGTTCCGCGGCCTGCACGCGGATGCGGACACGCTCGCCGCGGGGGTCAAGGATCTGGCCGAGAGCGTTCGCCACGTGGCGGGGCGCTCGGAGTCGCTCACCGACATCTCCACCGCCAACGCGGCCAGCATCGAGCAGATCACGGTCAGCGTCTCCCATATCGCCGACAACAGCGCGGATACCGAAGCAATGGCCCGCAACGCGGGTGAACTCACGGTGTCCGCCGCCAGTGAAGTAGCCCACATCGCCGGCCAGGTCGCCGCGTCGGCCGACCGGGTGCGCGACCTCGCCAACGTCCTGGCCGAACTCGATCGGCGCTCCGGCGAGATCCACGGCATCGTCGGCGTGATCCGCGAGATCGCCGACCAGACCAACCTCCTGGCGCTCAACGCAGCCATCGAGGCCGCCCGCGCTGGCGAACAGGGGCGCGGCTTTGCGGTCGTCGCCGACGAAGTCCGAAAACTGGCGGAACGCACCGGCAACGCGACCCTGGAGATCACGACCATGCTCGGTGGCATGCGCGACGAAACCCAGCACGCCGTCGAGTTCATGCGCGAGACCGAGAGCACCGTCAAGGCCAGCGTCGACATGACCGAGGCCGCGCGGGTCAAGATTGGCGACATCGGTCTCCAGGTGCAGTCCGTCGCCGAGCGGATGACCGATGTGGCCGACGCCATTCGTGAGCAACGCACGGCCACCAGCGCGATCGCCCAGAGCACGGAGACGATCACCTCCCAGGTTCAGGAAACCGACGCCGAACTGCAGCAGGCCGGCCGGACCATTGCCGAGCTTGCGGCAGTGGCAGGGCGCACGCAGGAGCAGTTCTCGCGCTTCCAAACCTGAGAGGGGCGCGCGAGTCGGGCCCTGCGCGGCCGCGAGGGCGGCGCGGGCGTCGTGCCAGTCGTCCGATCTGCGGCAGACTGTGGACGACGTCCGGCTCGGGGGCAACGGCTGCCGGCGTGCGGGTCAGGCAGGCGTTCACGCCGCCGAGCGTTGGACTTTGAGCCACGCCGCGGGACCGGCACGGCCCCACGGCGTGGCATGACCCTGCCTGCGCATCAGAGCGTCAGGCTCAGCCGGAACCCGGCGGTACGCGCGCTGGCATCGAAGGCGCCGGGCTTGTGCACCGGCGCCCCTGCGAAAAGGTCGAACTGGAGTTGGCGCCACGCGCCGCGCAGGCCGATAGCCACGCCCGCGAGGGCCTGGCCGGCCAGGCGTTCCGCGGTTGGTCCGTCGACCCGGCCGGCGTCCACCGCCAGGTAGGCCGATGCCGCCTGGACGTCGAGCGGAAGGGCCAGCTCATTGCGCAGGAGCCACCCGCGTTCAGCGGCCAGAACGCTTTCGCCGTCGAATCCGCGCACGGTGTAGCGTCCGCCGATGACGAACATCTCCTGGGGGTTGAGGCGGGAATGGTGCCACTGCGCCCGCAGCTGCGCGACGTAGACGAGGTGCGTGCCGGCAACCGAAACGGGTTGAGCGTAGGCGACGTCGAGGTGCGTCCTGCGGAAGCGGGCGGTGGCTTCGCCGAAGGGCTCCTCTGGCGCGGGGATCGCCCCGAAGGCACCCGTGCCGCGCCTGTATTCGAGCGCCGCATCGAGCGTGCCCGTGCCGATGAAGCGGCGGTGAGAAGCGCCCAGCTGCCAGCCCGCGGTCTGGCGGTGCTGGACCGCGACCTCGGTGTCGTCGATGAAGTTGTGCGAGCTGCGCCGCCAGACGCCGACGCGCAGGGCGGTCTTGCCCCTGCCGTTGCGTTGGACGATGCGCGAAAGGTTCAGCTCGGCGGTGTTGCTGAAGCCGCTGTAGACGTAGTCGGTGGTGGCCCCCTGGACCGTCTGGCGATCGCGGTTGCGCCCCACGGTGAGGTCGGCACTCCAGTAGCCCCAGGGCACGGCGTAGTGGCCGAGGGCGCCCCAGGTGCCCCGCTCGGCACCGTCCGCCATCAGGTCGTGGCTGAGCGTGACGTAGGCCAGATCGTTGAGGCCGGTGGGGTTGTCGTAGGCGACGGTGAGGCTGCCCTGCAGCTTTCCGGTGGCCTTGAGGCCACCGTCGTCCGCGGCCAGAATGACGCGCCACGGCCGGCCGGCCTGATAGCGAACGACCAGGTCGCTGGCGCCCTCGACGCTTGACGGGTGTATCTCGATGTCCGCGTCGGCGCTGGGCGGGCGCTTGAGGTTCTCGAGGCCTTGCTCGATGTCGCGCAGGTTGAGGATGTCGCCCTGCCGGGTCGGCAGGGCGCCGGCCAGAGAGGTCGTGGCGAATCCGTCCGCAGCGACGCGAAGCGCATCGACGCGTCCGGCCCGGACCGTGATCTCGAGGGTCCCGTCGGTAAGGTCCTGGCTGGGGACGACCACCCGGCTGGTGATGAATCCCTGGGCGATCAGCACATGCTGCACGCGCTTGAGCAGCAAAGTGATGCCCTGGCTGCCCAGGCAGCGTCCGTCGGGCGGGTCGTCGTGGGCGGCGCCGGCGAGGGATGCCTCCAGTCCGGTGAATGACCCGGCGTCGCCACCGAAGGTGACGTGGTCGATGCGGTAGCAGGGGTGCTCGTTGGCCGGCAGACGCGTAAGGTCGGCGGCGGGACCGGCCGGGCGGCGGACATCGTGTGTGGCTTCGAGCTGCTGGCGGAGTCGTTCGGTTCGCTGCTGCTGGCGTTGGTGCTCAAGGGCCGGATCGGGTGTTTCCGGACCCGGGGTCGGTGCAGTCTGGGCCCGGGCGGGGAGCGCGCAGGCGATGAGCAGGGCGACGAGGCTCGCCCGGAGCTGGGTCGGCATGACGATGGCATGGTCTGGTGGGTGATGCGGCCCGCATGATAGGGGGATCGGCGAACGACGGCGAGGGGCGAGGAGCCACCCGGCGTCCGGTGTCTATGACTTTCGGTGAGCCACGGGCCGCCGCTGGAGCAAGAGACCCCCGGCCCCCATCGCCCGTGAGGCCGTGTGTGCACTGGGTATGGGGCGATCGAGCGCGCGCCGGACGGTGGCCCGGGAAGCGACAGCCGGCCGAATGCAAAGATATGTGATTGGCATGGCGCATCGCGTAATGCGCGGGCCCTGGGCGAATGGCTTAAGTCTGCCTTAAGGCTAGGCGGTGCACCATGGCATGGCGGCGCGGATCGTCAGACGCCGACCCCAGGACCCCCTGGGTCGGCGCGAGGCGGTTCGCGCCGCGTTCGTCTACCGCGCCGGGTGGCGCGGCGGGTGGCCTCAGCCGGCCAGCCTGGCGAAGGCCTCGACCACTTCGGCCGGGGCCTGGACCAGCTCGATCAGCACGCCTTCCCCTCCGATGGGGAATTCGTCATTGGCCTTCGGATGGAGAAAGGTGATGTCGAAGCCCGCGGCGCCGCGGCGGATGCCGCCCGGGGCAAAGCGCACGCCGTTGGCCGACAGCCACTCGACAGCCGTGGGCAGGTCGTCGACCCACAGGCCCACATGGTTCAGCGGCGTGGCGTGCACGGCGGGCTTCTTGTCGATGTCGAGGGGCTGCATGAGGTCCACCTCGACCTTGAACGGGCCGGTACCCATGGCGCAGATGTCTTCGTCCACGTTCTCACGCTCCGAGACGAAGTTGCCGGTGACCTCGAGGCCCAGCATGTCCACCCAGAGGGTCTTCAGTTTGTCCTTGCTCGGCCCGCCGATGGCGATCTGCTGGATGCCGAGGATCTTGAAGGGGCGCTGGCTCATGGGGCTCTCCGTGGATTAAAAATTCATAATTATAGAGATGGTGCCGTGCAACGTCGAGCGTACCGACAGATGGTCGGTGCGCCGGCCGGCGGTGGGCTCAGGACCAATCGACCGAGGCGGTCAGCATGTAGCCGGCGCCATACACGGTCTTGATGATGCGGGGGTTCTGGGGGTCTTCCTCGAGCTTGCGCCGCAGCCGGGAGATGCGGACGTCGATGGAGCGATCGAAGGGATCGACATCCCGCTCGCCCAGGAGCTGTTCGCGGTTGAGGATCTTGTTTGGCCGGCGCAGCAGCGTTGTCAGCAGGCCGGCCTCCGCGGCGGAGAGGTGGATTTCGCGTCCGTCGGGTGACTGCAGCAGCAGACGCTGGATATCGAACTGCCAGCCCGAGAAGCGGGCCATCTGGGGGTCCGCGGCGGCTTCGGCCTGCTGGGGGTTCTTAAGGTAGCGGCGCAGGATGGAGCGTACCCGGGCCACCAGCTCGCGTGGCTCGAAGGGCTTGACCAGATAGTCGTCCGCACCGAGCTCGAGGCCCAGGACCCGGTCGGTCACGTCATTGCGGCCGGTCAGGATCAGCACCGCGCAGGGTTGCTTCTCCTGGAGCTCACGCACCACCTGCATGCCGTCCATGTCGGGCAGGCCGAGATCGATGATGCACAGGTCCGGATTGCTCTGGCGTACCCGCTGCAGGAACTGCCGGCCACTGCCGGCGAGTTCGCTGCGGAAGCCGTACTCGGTGAGCGCGGCGCAGATCAGGCGGCCGATCTCCGGTTCGTCCTCGAGGACGTGGATCATCGCGTTGCTGGCGTCGGATGGCTTCATGGCGTGGAGGCTTCGCGGGTCTGTTCCAGTTGTTCGATGGCGGCTGCGAGCGCGCTCTTGTCGAAGGGTTTGCGGAGGATGGGTGCGTCCGGGGTCGGGGCGGTATCGCCGGCATAACCGGTGACGAGCAGGACGGGCAGGTCGGGTCGCTGCTCACGGGCCAGGGCAAGCAGCTCGGCGCCGCCGATGCCGCCGGGCATGACCATGTCGGAGATCATCAGGCCGATATCCGGTACGTTGGCCAGCATCTCGCTGGCCTCCACGCCGTTCGCCGCCTCGATGACCGGGTAGCCCAGCTCGCCGAGCTGGAGGCGCACGATGCGCCGGATCTCGGGCTCGTCCTCGACCAGCAGCACGAGTTTGCCGCTGCTCTGTCTCGGGGTCACGCGGGCGGGTGTAGGGGCCGTCGGTGCCGGTGCCCCGGTGCGGGGCAGGACGAAGCGAACGTGGGTGCCCTTGCCGGGCGTACTGAGGATGCGGATGTTGCCGCCGGACTGCCGCACGAAGCCATACACCATCGACAGGCCCAGTCCGCTGCCGGCGCCAAAGGCCTTGGTGGTGACGAAGGGTTCGAAGACCCGGGGCAGGAGGGCCGGATCGATGCCGCTCCCGTTGTCGCTGACGTCGATCTGGACGTAGTCCCCGATAGCAATCTCGGTGAGCTGCGCGAGGGTCTCGCCCACGTGCCGGGCCGAAACGCCGATCGTGAGGGTGCCGCCCTGGGGCATCGCGTCGCGTGCGTTGATGGCCAGGTTGAGCAGGGCATTCTCGAGCTGGTGCGGGTCCACCAGGGCATGCAGCGGCGCGTCGGGTATGTCGGTGCACAGCTCGATCGACTCGGTCAGCGAGCGCGACAGCAGGTGGGCCATGTTCTGGACGAGGGTGCCGATCTCGACTGCGCTGGGCGCCAGCGTCTGGCGGCGCGAGAACGTGAGCAGACGGCGGATCAGCTCAGCGCCGCGGCGGGCGGCGTGCAGCGCCGGCTCGACGTAGTCGCCGGCACGCTCGGGCCGGCTGGCGAGCTGGTCCTTCAGGCCATTGAGATTGCCGATGATGATGGTCAGCAGGTTGTTGAAATCGTGCGCCAACCCCCCCGTGAGCTGGCCCACGGCTTCCATCTTCTGGGCCTGGATCAGGGCGGCCTGGCTGGCCCGCTGCTCGGTGATGTCGATGGACAGGACGAAGAAGCCGAGCACGCGACCGTCATTGCCCCGCTCCGGCACGACGACGCTGCGCGCGTAAACGGTACGGCGATCGCTGGTGCGGCGCGCGTACTCATAGGCGACCGGTTCTCCCTGATAGGCCTTGTCGAGGTGTTCGCGGATCTCTGCGTAGGTCTCCGGGCCGAACACGTCGGCAATGCTGCGGCCCACCATCTGGTCGGCGCGCAGGCCGAACCAGTCGGCGTAGCCCTTGTTGGCGAACTGGTAGCGCTGGTCGGCATCGACGTAGGCGATCAGGGCTGGGATGGAATCCATGATCAGTCGCAGGCGCGATTCGCTGCGCCGGAGGGCCCCGGCGATCTCGTCAATCTCGGCGTTGGCGTGGGCGAGGCGGCTGTTGGCATCCTCGAGTTCGCGGGTGCGGGCCTTGACGCGCAGCTCGAGGTCCGCATTCTGCTGCTGGATCAAGGCCTCGTAGCGGCGTTGCTCGGTGATGTCGGTCCAGAGCGAGACGAAGCCCAGGTTGGGGATGGGCACGCCGCGGATCGCGAGCACGTCGCCGTTGGGGCGTATGCGCTCAGTGTAGTGGGGCTGGAAGGCGCGCACGGCGGCCATGCGGGCCGACACCTGGCCCTCCGATTCGCCGTCGCCGTACTCGCCCCGCTCGGCGTTGTAGCGCACGAAGTCCTCAAACGGCGTGCCGACGCTGACCATGGATTCGGGGAACTCGAGCAGCCGCAGGAAGGCCTTGTTCCACGCTACCAGCCGGGGCGCGGAGTCAAACACCGCAAGGCCCTGGTCGAGCAGGTCGAGGCCGGCAAGCAGCAGGTCGTAGCGACGCAACTCTTCGGCGCTGCCACTGGGCGCGATCGGAGGACTCGGATTCTTCGGTGGCTTGACCATCGGTGGGGGGCCAACTCGACGGGATGGTGGGGGATTCTAGCAATGCTGGACGTCCCGGGCGCGGGCAGATGCCACTCAGGCGGAGAGGTGGCCGCTGCTGCGCAGCTGCTTGCGGTAGCGCTCGGGCGAGACACCGGTCCATCCGGTGAAGGCGCGATAGAAGGCAGAGGTGTCGGCGTAGCCGAGCTCGGCGGCAATGTCGGCGATCGCGCGCGTGGTCTTGGTCAGCCGGGCAAGCGCGATGTCGCGCCGGATGGCGTCCTTGATGGCCCGAAAGCTCGAGCCCTCATCGCGCAGGCGGCGGTGCAGCGTGCGCGTCGACAAGTGAACGCAGCTCGCCACGTCTTCGATGCCGAGGTTGTCGGGCAGGGCCGCGTGGAGCAGATCGCGGACCCGCTGCACCATCTCCCGGTCGCGCCGGTAGAGCATCGAGATCTTGCCTGGTGCGCCCTCGAGGAATCGCGCCAGCGCGGCTTCATCACGCCGTATGGGCAGGTCGAGCAGGTCGGCCCGCAGCTCGGCCCTGAGCGCGCTGGCGCCGAACTCCGAGCGCTCGGTATAGACCAGGGCGTAGTCGTCGCCATGGGCCGGGCGCGCGTAGGGGAAGGCCACGCGCTCGAGGGTGAGGCCGCGCCCGACGAGCCAGCAGGCCAGCCCGTGCAACAGGCGCAGCAACCACTCGAACGCGAAGACGCGCCCCGGATCGTCGCGCGGGCCGAGCGGCGTGCCCGCCTCGCGCACGACCAGGACGGCCAGTTCGGGCCCCCGCTCGACGTGCAGGTCGAGGGCCGGCAGGACGATGGAAAGGAAGCGGCGGGCCCGCTCGAGGGCCTCGGCGAGGTGGGCCGACCCGAGCAGTCCGCGACACAGGAACTCGAAGCTGCCGGGCCGCATGGGCTCGGGCATCAGGGCGAAGGCCTCGTCGCCGAGCACCGCGATCACCCGGTTGTAGAACTGGGCATAGCGATCGATCGGAATTCGCGTGGCGGGGTTTGCGAGATCGATGCCTGATTCGGCCAGCAGGGTGTGGCTGTCGAGGCCGCGACGATGCATGCCGGCCAGCATGCCGGTGACAAAACCCATCGCTACGGTGGCGGATTTGTTGCGAATTCTGTGCATGGAAAGGGCTGTCGTCCGGGGGGTGGCCCTGAGTCGGGCCCGTCACGGCGGGCCGTCGCGCATGAAGGCCTAGTTTGGCGGATTTTGCACGATAGGCGTCTGCCGGGGCAATGGCGGGCAGGCGGAGCGGCAACTAAGATTCCCGCATCAGTTACCACATCGCCGGAGACCCCGATGACCGACATGAGCGTGGCGAAGAAGGCCGTCAACTACAAGCCGAAGCACAAGGTGCGCTTCGTGACCGCCGCTTCGCTGTTCGACGGCCACGACGCCTCGATCAACATCATGCGCCGGATCCTGCAGAGCTCGGGCGCCGAGGTCATCCACCTGGGCCACAACCGCTCGGTGCGTGAGATCGTCGACGCCGCCGTCCAGGAAGACGCGCAGGGCATCGCCGTCTCCTCCTACCAGGGCGGCCACATCGAGTACTTCAAGTACATGATCGACCTCCTCAAGGCCCACGGCGGCGAGAACATCAGGGTCTTCGGCGGTGGCGGCGGCGTGATCGTCCCTTCCGAGATCGAGGAGCTCCATACCTATGGCGTGACGCGCATCTACTCGCCGGAGGACGGCGCGACGATGGGCCTGCAGGGCATGATCAACGACGTCGTCGAGCGCTCCGACTACGACCTCTCGCCCATGGCGCCCAAGGGCAAGGAAGCCGTCAAGGCGCTGCGCGCGGGCGATCGCCGGGCCCTGGCCCGCATCATCACGGCGCTCGAGAACGGCGCTTACGATGACGCGGCCCGCAAGGCCATCCTCGACGCGGCGGCCGACATCGCGGTGCCGACGCTGGGCATCACCGGCACCGGCGGTGCCGGCAAGAGCTCCCTCACCGACGAGCTGGTGCGCCGCTTCCGGCTCGACCAGCAGGACAGCCTGAAGCTCGCCATCGTCTCCATCGACCCCTCGCGCAAGCGCACCGGCGGGGCCCTGCTGGGCGACCGCATCCGCATGAACGCGATCGAGCACGAGCACATCTTCATGCGCTCGCTGGCTACCCGCGACACCGGTTCGGAGGTGTCGAAGGCGCTGCCTGAAGTCATTGCCGCCTGCAAACTGGCGGGCTTCGATCTGGTCATCGTCGAGACCTCGGGCATCGGCCAGGGCGACGCGGCCATCGTGCCCTTCGTGGATCTGTCGCTATATGTGATGACCCCCGAGTTCGGCGCCGCCAGCCAGCTCGAAAAGATCGACATGCTCGATTTCGCCGATTTCGTGGCGATCAACAAGTTCGACCGCAAGGGGGCGGAGGATGCCCTGCGCGACGTGCGCAAGCAGTACCAGCGCAACCGGGAGCTGTTCGCGGTGCCGACCGACGAGATGCCGGTGTTCGGTACCATGGCGGCCCGCTTCAACGACGACGGCGTGACGGGCCTCTACCAGGCCATCCTGCCGGCCCTGGTCGGCAAGGGCCTCAAGGCCGGCGAAGGCAAGCTGCCGGCGGTGGGCGTCAAGGCCTCGAGCAAGGGCCGGGCGATCGTCCCGGCCGAGCGCGCCCGCTACCTGGCCGAGATCGCCGACACGGTGCGCGACTACCACAAGCACACCGGCGCCCAGGTGCGCGTGGCCCGCGAGCGCCAGTCCCTGAAGACCGCCAAGGCCCTCTTCGAACAGTGCGGCAAGCCGGCCGAGCACTTCGACGAGCTGATCAACTGGAAGGACGGCGAACTGACCCCCGCCGCCAGGCACCTCCTGGCCCAGTGGCCGAAGGAGAAGGAGCTCTACGCCGCCGACGAATACGTGGTGAAGATCCGCGACAAGGAGATCCGCACCCAGCTCACCAGCGAGTCCCTGTCGGGCAGCAAGATCCGCAAGGTGGCGCTGCCAGCCTTCGAGGACGACGGCGAGGTGCTGCGCTTCCTGATGAAGGAGAACGTGCCGGGCTCCTTCCCCTACACGGCCGGCGTGTTCGCCTTCAAGCGCGAGGGCGAGGACCCCACCCGGATGTTCGCCGGCGAGGGCGATGCCTTCCGCACCAACCGCCGCTTCAAGAAGGTCTCGGAGGGCATGCCGGCCCACCGTCTGTCCACCGCGTTCGACTCGGTGACGCTGTACGGCTGCGACCCGGACCCGCGTCCGGACATCTACGGCAAGGTCGGCAACTCGGGGGTGTCGATCGCCACCCTGGACGACATGAAGGTGCTGTACTCCGGCTTCGACCTGTGCGCGCCGAGCACCTCGGTGTCGATGACCATCAACGGCCCGGCGCCGATCATCCTGGCCTTCTTCTTCAACACCGCCCTCGACCAGCAGATCGACAAGTTCAAGGCTGACAACGGCCGCGACCCGACCGCCGACGAGTACCAGAAGATCCGCGCCTGGACCCTGTCGACGGTGCGCGGCACGGTCCAGGCCGACATCCTCAAGGAAGACCAGGGCCAGAACACGTGCATCTTCTCGACCGAGTTCGCCCTCAAGATGATGGGCGACATCCAGGAGTTCTTCGTGCACCACCAGGTGCGCAACTTCTACTCGGTGTCGATCAGCGGCTACCACATCGCCGAGGCCGGCGCGAACCCGATCAGCCAGCTCGCCTTCACGCTCGCCAACGGCTTCACCTACGTGGAGAGCTACCTCGCGCGGGGCATGCACATCGACGACTTCGCGCCCAACCTGTCCTTCTTCTTCAGCAACGGCATGGACCCGGAATACACGGTGATCGGCCGCGTCGCGCGCCGCATCTGGGCGGTGGCGATGAAGAACAAGTACGGCGCCAACGAGCGCAGCCAGAAGCTGAAGTATCACATCCAGACCTCGGGCCGCTCGCTGCACGCCCAGGAGATGGACTTCAACGACATCCGTACCACGCTGCAGGCCCTGATCGCCATCTACGACAACTGCAACTCGCTGCACACCAACGCCTACGACGAGGCCATCACCACCCCAACCGACGAGTCCGTGCGCCGCGCCATGGCGATCCAGCTGATCATCAACCGGGAGTGGGGCCTGGCCAAGAACGAGAACCCGAACCAGGGCAGCTTCATCGTCGACGAGCTGACCGACCTCGTCGAGGAGGCCGTGCTCAAGGAGTTCGAGGCCATCAGCTCCCGCGGCGGCGTGCTGGGCGCGATGGAGACCGGCTACCAGCGCGGCAAGATCCAGGAGGAGTCGCTCTACTACGAGCACAAGAAGCACGACGGCTCCTACCCGATCATCGGCGTGAACACCTTCCTCAACCCGAAGGGCATGGCCCAGCAGGAGATCGAGCTGGCCCGCTCCACCGAGGACGAGAAACAGGGTCAGCTCACGCGCCTGGCCGACTTCCATGGCCGCAATGCGGGCGAGTCGGAGACGTGGCTGGCGAAGCTGCAGCAGGCGGTGATCGACAACAGCAACGTCTTCGAGGTGCTGGTGGACGCGGTGCGCCATTGCTCGCTGGGCCAGATCACGACCGCCCTCTACGACGTGGGCGGACAGTACCGCCGCAGCATGTAGGCAACAGACACCTCCCGGGCAGGCGCCGCGCAGCCTGCCTTCCCGCGGCCCGCCTGTCGGGCCGTTTTCTTTGCCGGACGGCGCCGGTCAGCTACTGCCCTGATGCCCGATCGCCGCCTCGACGTCCTCGAGGCGGGCCTCGAGTGACGCGAGGGCGCCGCGTCGCTCGGCGTCGCGGTCGGGGCGGGGCGGCAATCGGCGGCGCAGCTCGAGGCATTCGACGTAGGCGGCGCGGGCACTGGTGACGTCATCGGCATCGCTGAGCGCGTCGCCCAGGCGATCGAGAGCCACCGCCAGGTCTCGCAGCGCGCGCGGCGTGTCGCCCAGCTGCTCAAGCAGGCTGCGGCGCAGGCGCACGCTTTCGGCGAAGGCGCTGGCGGCCGCTTCGGCGCGTCCTTCGCGCAGGTCCAGCTCGCCGAGCCGGTTGAGCGCCACCGACAGGTCGCGCAGGGCACGGGGCGTCTCGCCGGCCGTTTCGAGCAGGCGATGGCGCAGCTGCAGGCTCTCCTCGAAGCGTCTGCGCGCGGCCTCGAAGGCGTGGCGCGCCAGCTCGGCCTCGCCGAGGCCATTGAGGCAGATGGCCAGGTCGCGGTGACTCTGGGCGGAGGCCTCGCCGCGGCGGCACAGATCGAGGAACTGCCCGCGAGCGATCTCGTAGCAGGCGACAGCCTCGTCGAGACGGCCGCAGGCCCGATGGGCATCGCCCGAGCGGGTGTGGCCGATGGCCAGGTCGCGCAGCAGCACCTCGCTATCGTCGCCGTCGGTGCGCCGGCCATCGAGCAGGGCGAGATATTCTGCCCAGGCGGCGAGGGCGGCCTCAGGCTGGCCGGCCTCGCGCTCGGTCTCGCCGATGGC
>JBNLCM010000098.1:0-12704 GCA_050303815.1 Rhodocyclaceae bacterium | reverse complement strand
TGGAGCTACTACACGCCCGCGTGAGGGGCACCAGCGGCCGGCTCAGCCGGCCGCGTAGCGTGCCACGGCACCCTCGTCCCACTCGATCCCCGAGCCCGGGCGCTCGTCGGGCGTCGCCGTGCCGTCGGCCAATGCCAACGGCGCTGCCAGGATCGGGTTGAACCAGTCGGCGTATTCGAGCCAGTGCGCGGTCGCGGTGACGCACAGCAGGTGCGTGCTCACCTCGACGAACAGATGGTTCGACAGCCGGATGCCATGGGCAGTCGCGAGCGCGGCGGCCTCCAGCCAGCCGCTGACGCCACCGATCTTCATGACGTCGGGCATCATCAGATCGCAGGCCGATGCCTCGATGGCGTGACGCATCTCCAGCGGCCCCCACCAGTTCTCTCCGCACTGGACCGGCGTGGCGAGTTCGCGCGCGATGCGGGCGTGACCCGCATGGTCGTTGGCGAGGGTGGGTTCTTCGATCCAGGCGAGGCGGAACGGCTCGAGCCGCCGCCCTCGCTCGATGGCCTCCGCCGGGCTGAGCGACTGGTTGTAGTCCACCATCACCGCCACCTCGTCGCCGACCGCCCGTCGAATGGCGCGCACCACCGCGACGTCCTCAGCGACCGTCGGGTAGCCGATCTTGGCCTTGACACCCCGCAGGCCCTGCGCGACCCACCGTTCCGCAACGCGCGCCGACTCGACCTCGCCGTCGAAGCCGATGGCGCCGTATGCCGGTACGGGTTTCGGCGCACCGCCGAGCAGTCGGACGAGGGGCAGCCCCAGCGAGCGCGCGAGGGCATCCCACAGCGCCATGTCGATGGCCGCCATCGCGATGCCCGTGAGCCCCTGTGGCCCGAGCAGACGGAAGCGTTGCGCCAGCGCCTGGCGGATCTCCCGGGGCGCAAGGGATTGCCCGACCACCAGGGGGGCCAGGGATTCCACCAGCAGCGCCGTCGGCCTCAAGGCGAGGGGCGCGTAGCAGAAGACGTAGGCATGGCCGCTCACGCCGTCCTCGGTGAGCACGTCGACCAGGACCAGGGGCGATTCCTGAATCACGCCGCTGGCCGTGCGGTGCGGCTCGGCCATTGGAACCCTGACTGCCCGTACCCGCAGCTCTCGAATCCGTGTAGACGCGTGCATCGTGCCCTCCCGGCCAGGTGGCGACGAATGGCGCCCCTGTCCGGAATCTAGGTAGCCTCCGATACGAAGTACACTCACTCGTCGGTATACCTGCGTGAAGGAAGGCAGCATGCGACGTCGTGCCAGCGACACCCGCCAACGGATCCTGGACGGAGCCTACCGCCTGTTCTACGCGGCCGGCTTTGCGCGCTCCAGCATGGATGCCATCGCCGACGCCGCGGGCATCACGAAACGGACGCTCTACCAGCACTTCGACAGCAAGGACAGCCTGCTCGACGCCGTGATGGGGCAGCAGCACAGCCTCATGCTCGACCGCATCGCGCAGTGGCTGTCCCACGACGGCACGACGCCGGAGGCGCTCGTCGAGGGTCTGTTCGGCCATCTGGCGGCCTGGGTGGCGTCGCCGGACTGGCGCGGCTCCGGCTTCAGTCGCGCCGCACTGGAGTTTGCCGACCTGCCCGGTCATCCCGCCCGACGCGCCGCGAGACGGCACAAGCGCGCCGTCGAGGACAGCCTCGCGGCGGCCCTGGCTGCCCGTGGCCACCCGGCGGCCGAAGCGCTGGCGCGACACCTGATGCTGCTGATCGAGGGCAGTCTCAATCTGGCCCTGATCCACGCGGATGCCCAATACGTCGAATCGGCAGCACAGGCCGCCCGGACACTGGTGTTTCAGCCGCCCGGCTGAGCCTGCGTCGCACCGCCCACGGTCTGCAGGTGCTCCTGCGCCCAACGCACCGCCTGCACGCGCGAACTCACGTCGAGCTTGCGGAAGATGTTCTTGAAGTGCCACTTGACCGTTTCGGGCGATAGGCACAGCTTCTGGGCGATCGCCTTGTTCGAGAGGCCGCTCGCCAGCAACACCAGGATCTCGTGTTCGCGGGGCCGCAAGACCCCGTCCGCATCGCTGCCGAGCCTTGGCGGCGACGGTGTGGAAACGCCGCCAAGACGGTCCGTCAGGTCGGCCAGGTACCAGGCGTCGAGCCCGGCGCCCGCCCCGCCCGCACTGGTGCTGACGCGCAGGCGGGCCAGCACCTCGGCGAGGCAGGGGTCACCGTCGGCCACCGCGCGGACCAGCCCGTTGCGCTGGCCATAGCCCAGTGCCGCGGCGAGGGCCGCGTCGGCGTCGGCCCCTTTGCCACCGCGCTCGAGCACCGTGGCCAGCAGGATCCTGGCGTGGGCCAGGTGGTACTGGCAGCCCAGCGCCTCCAGTTCGGGACACAGCTCGCCGATGATCAGTTCGGCATCCTCGTCGTAGCCCTTGCTGGCCATCACGCGGGCCATGCTCATGGCGAGGTTGAAGCGGACTTCGATGTACGACCCGGGCGGTGTCGGCGTGCGACGCGGCACCGACCGCAGCAACACGTCGAGGGTCCGGTTGGCGCGGAGCACCGCGCCGTCGTCCAGCATCAGCTGGATCGCCTCGGCCTGGCAGGCCGACAGCAGCCGGAGCCAGCCCCGCTCCCGCGCCACGCGGGTGGCCCGCTCGATTACGTGGAGGGCCTGTTCCAGCTTGCCCTGCCCCCGCAGCAGGCGGATCTGCGAGACCGCGAAGCGGCTCACCGAGCCGTTTGCACAGACGCTCAGGGCAGTGCTCAGCCGGCCTTTCAGCAGGCTCTCCACCTGCGAGAGCTCGTCCCACTCGTACAGGATGGTGCTCAGGTAGCCCGCCGGCAGGACCGCCGCGGCGGACTCCATGCCGACCTCGTCCTCGCCCCGGCGCAGCGCCGACGCGAACGCCGCCTCGGCGTCGATCAGGCGCCCTTCGATGAGCGCGCTGAGACCGAACATGCACTGCTGGTACACGCCGGCATAGGTGGGCTCGTCGTGCCATCCACCGTGGTTGCGCTTGACCCGCGCGTGCAACTCGCGGGCCTCCTCGAAGCCGTTCTCGTAGGCCAGCCCGAAGACCAGCGCCGTGTGCGCGATGCGCTCGACCCATGATCCCGGCTCGGTACCGAGGGCCAGCACCTGGCGCGCCAGGCCGACCGATTCGGTCGAGTCGTCCGTCAGGCCGGCGGTGATCGCCCGCACCGACAGGATCTCGGTCTTCAGGGTGGTGTCGGCGGGACTTGGCAGGCGGCCGGAGGCCAGGTCCCGCTCCAGTGACGCCAGCGTCTTGACCGCGTCGCCGGGCTGGAGGCCCAGCGCATAGGCCCAGGCCTGGGCCAGCCGCAACCGCACGCTGCCTTCGACGACGCGCTCGGGCAGGCGGCCCAGCCAGCCGATCACGGTGCGCAGCGCGCTACGGTGGATGAGGTCCATGGCGCAGCGCTCGACCCAGCCGGCGGCCTTGCTGTCCTGTCCGGCGGCCAGGGCATGGCGAACGGCCTCCTGCCAGCGCCCCGCCGCTGCGAAATACTCGCTCGCCCGGTCATGCACCTCGACCAGTCGCTCCGGCATCTCGCGCCGTGCGCGGGCGCGAAGATAGTCGAGGAACAGGGCATGGAAGCGGTACCACTCGTGACGATCGTCGAGCGGCGCGAGGAACAGGTTGCGCTGTGCCAGCTGTTCGAGCAGGCCGGCCGCGTCGGCGACCCCCGTCGCGTGCGCGGCCAGCGGCCCGGAGAGGCGATCGAAGACCGACACACGAAGCATGAAGTCGACCAGGGAGGCGGGCATGTCGGCGAGGACGTTCTCGGTCAGGTACACCGAGATCTCGTGGCTCGCCCCGGCGAGCCCGTCGGCGATGCCGCGCCCGTCGCGCTGGGCGTGGTGAGTGATCGACGCGAGCTGGATGCCGGCGACCCAGCCCTCGGTCAGCCGCCACAGGGTGCTTGCCTCGTCGACCGCCAGGGGCTGCCCCACCACCTCGGCGAAGAAGCGCTGTACATCCGCTTCGGTGAAGCGCAGGTCGTCCGCGTCGAGGCGGTAGAGATGGCGCTGGCTCTGGAAGCGGCTGACATGGATCAGCGGCTCCGTGCGTCCGGCCGTGACCACATGGAGCGTGTCCGGCGCGTAGCGCACCAGCCGGTAGAGGTAGTCATTGACGGTGGGCGAGGCCAGCAGATGGACATCGTCGAGAAAAAGGACCACCGGTCCGCCATGCTGGCCGATCTCATTCAGCAACACCGACAGGACGCGCCGGTACGACAGCAGCGGGTCGTTGCGGATCAGCTCCCGCGCCCGCTCGACGCCCGCTTCGCAGGGCCCGTGCAGGGCTTCGAGCAGGTAGGTGAAGAACTGGTGGATCTCGTCGTCGTCGGCGTCGAGGGTCAGCCAGGCCGTGGCGACCCCCCGCGTGGCCAGCGCCTTGTGCCACAGGGCGAGCTGCGTGGTCTTGCCAAAGCCGGCCGGCGCCGTGACGACGGTCAGCGGGACCTCGAGCAGCCGCGGCAGTCCGCCCTCGATGGCCTTGAGCGGGATCCAGGGGTGCGAGGCGCTCGGCGGACTGAGCTTGCTGACGATGATCTCCGAACCGATGTCGCTCATGGGGTCTCCGTCCCTTCCCTCTGTTTCCCGCCATTGTCGCGGATCTTCGGTCCGGACGCGCGTGGCGGGAACAGTCGGGGTGCCCGGCGCCACCGGGCGGTAAAAAAAAGACGGCACGCGAGCGTGCCGTCAAGAGGAGACGCAGCCGGTCAAGCTGCGCGGAATGACTGTCCGGGCCGCCCTGACCCGGCGCCCGGCGCCCAGTGCATGGCGTGCCGGGCCGCGGCGTCAGCGCACGTGGCGGCCGTGCGAGTCCGCCGCTTCCATCTCGGCGGTCGAGTCGGCGAGGATGCTGATGTCGTCCCCGTCGCGCGCGCCGATGCGGTGTGGACGCTCGATCAGGAAGTAGAGCACCAGCCCGATCACCACGGCGTACACCGTGGACTTGGGGTCGGGCATGGCCAGCGTGACGGCGACAATGCCCGCGACGCCCCTCTCGGTGGAGTTCTTCAGCTCTTCCATCCCGACCATGATGCAGATGTAGGCCGTCAGGATCAGGGTGAGCGACAGGGCGATCGGCAGCACCGGCTTGAATACGGTCACCAGCGGCAGCGCGAACAGCGCCACGAAGCCGGTGACCCAGAACGTGCCCCCGCCGCTGTAGATCGAATCCATGGCCTTGCGCCCCAGCGCGTAGCGCTCGGCCACCGTGGCGTGGGCCGCTGTCCACAGCGGGCCGGCTAGGCCCGGCCAGGGCGCGAAGAAGGCGTGCATCGCGTTGCGGATGCCCGTCACGAGGTGCACCCGGGTGATGCCCTCCTCGATCTTCTCGTCCTCGCGCAGGTGGTCCACCCGCTTGACCAGCGTGAAGCCGACCACGATGTCGCCGAAGGCGATCACGTAGGCGATCAGCGCGGTCGGGATCGCCAGCAGGAAGGTGTTCATGTCGGGCATGCCGGTGCTGAACACCAGGTAGTCCCACATCAGCGCGAAATCCGGTTTCGTGATGCCCCACTGCACGTCGGGCCACGGGTACTCGCCCACGATCCAGCCCACCAGCATGGCCAGCACCATGCCCGGCACCATGCCGAAGTTGGAGATCCGTTTGGCCAGGGTGCTCTTCTCGACGATGCTCTTGAACGACAGCGAAAACAGCACGTAGGCGGAGATGATCGAGCCGATGATCAGCGAGATCGGCGTATTGTCGATGCGCCCGCCGGCCTTCAGCTCGCCCATCATCGCCGCGATGCCCGCACCGATGATGATGCCGGACTTGAGCGAGTTGGGAATCAGCGTCACCAGCCGGTTGCCGAGCCCGGTGATGCCCAGGAACAGGAAAATCACGCAGACCTCGATCTGCAGCGCAAACATCGCCCGGATGGCCTCGGGGCCAGGCTCGAAGCCCTGCAGGTAGAGGATCACGACGGGGATGGCCGGCGTGATCCAGCCGGGCACCAGGGGCACGCCAAGCAGGGCCGGCAGCATGTAGCCGATGCCGGCGATGACGCAGAAGGCGAGCGCCGCCTCGTAGGGCATCGCGAGGTACTTCTGCAGGAGCGGGATCATCGCCAGGCCGACCACGAACATGATGAGGCCCTGGATCATCTCCGGGTATTCCCATCGGTAGTGGATCAGGGGCAGGCGGATCTTGAATGGTCCGAGTGGCCAGTAGGGCTGCTCGGCGCCGTGGGCGCGTTCGATTGCCAAGGTGCTCTCTCCTTTTGATTTGTGGTCTGTCCGGGACGGCCGCTGAGCGCCCGTCACATGTTCGGGTAGTTCGGTCCGCCGCCGCCTTCGGGCGGCGTCCAGGTGATGTTCTGGCGCGGGTCCTTGATGTCGCAGGTCTTGCAGTGGAGGCAGTTCTGCGCATTGATCTGCAGCCGCGCATCGCCGTCGTCCTCGACGATTTCGTACACCCCGGCCGGGCAGTAGCGCTGTTCGGGCGACGCGAAGCGGGCGTGATTGACGGCCATCGCGAGCGACGCGTCGCCCAGCTTCAGATGGCAGGGCTGGTCTTCGGTGTGGTTGGTGGCCGAGATGAAGACCGACGACAAGCGGTCGAAGCTGACCTGCCCATCGGGCCTGGGGTAGTCAATCGGACGGTAGGCTGCGGCCGGCTTGAGCGCCGTATGGTCGGCATGGTTGCGCAGGGTCCAGGGTGCCCTGCCCCGCAGCACGTAGGTATCGAGTGCGCTGTAGGCGAGCCCGCCCCACAGCCCCCAGCGGAAGGACGGGCGGATATTGCGCACCGCGCGCAGCTCCCGCCACAGCCAGCTCTGGCGCAGGCGCTCCGGATAGCCCTCCACCACCTCGCCACCCTGCGCCGCGCGGTGGGCGTGCAGCGCCTCGGCCGCGACGATGCCGGACTTCATCGACAGGTGGGTGCCCTTGATCTTCGGCACGTTGAGGAAGCCCGCCGCGTCGCCCACCAGCAAGCCGCCCGGAAAGACCAGGCGCGGCAAGGACTGGAAGCCCCCTTCATTGAGCGCCCGCGCGCCGTAGGAGATGCGCCGGCCCTTCTCGAACACGCCCCGGATCGCCGGGTGGGTCTTGAAGCGCTGGAACTCCTCGAAGGGCGACAGATAGGGGTTGGCATAGTCGAGCCCCACGACGAAGCCCACCGCCACCTGATGGTTCTCCAGGTGGTAGAGGAAGGAACCGCCGTAGGTGTCCGAGCCAAGCGGCCAGCCGATCGTGTGCAGGGTCAGCCCGGGCTGGTGCACCGACGGATCGACCTCCCACAGCTCCTTGATGCCGAGGCCGTAGGTCTGCGGATCGCAGTCGTGGCGCAGCTCGAAGCGTGTCATCAGGACCTGGCTCAGGGAGCCACGGCATCCCTCGGCGAACACCGTGTGCGTGGCCCGCAGCTCGATGCCCGGCTGGTGGTTCGGCCCGGCGCTGCCATCGCGCGCGACGCCCATGTCGCCCGTCGCCACGCCGCGCACGACGCCGTCCTCGACGAGCAGCTCGGCCGCGGCGAAGCCCGGATAGATCTCGACCCCGAGCGCCTCGGCCTGCTCGCCGAGCCAGCGCACGACGTTGCCGAGGCTGACGATGTAGTTGCCTTCGTTGTGCATCTGCGGCGGCGTGGGCAGGCGCCGCGCGCCCCGCTCGGAGAGGAGCAGGAAGCGGTCTTCGACCACCGGGGTGTTGAGCGGCGCACCGAGGGCCTTCCAGTCCGGCAGCAGCTCGTCGAGCGACCGTGTCTCGATGACGGCGCCCGACAGGATGTGGGCGCCGACCTCCGAGCCCTTCTCCACGACGCAGACCGAGACCTCCCCGCCGTCGGCGGCGGCCAGCTGCTTCAAGCGGATCGCCGTGCTGAGGCCCGACGGGCCGGCCCCGACGATCACCACGTCGTACGCCATCACGTCGCGGCTCATCGGCGACCTCCCCGGACCGAGCGGCCGGTCTGGCCCGGCGCGCGCATCAGAACAGGGCCTCGGGCAGTGCCAGCACCGACTCCGCGCCCGCCACGACGGCATCGCGCAGGGCCTGGACCTCCGGCAGGACGTGCTCGGCGAAGTAGCGGGCGCTGACCAGCTTGGCGCCGCAGAACGCCGCATCGTCGCCATCCATCCGCGCATGGGCGGCCACCGCCAGGCGCGCCATCAACCAGCCCCCCACCACGATGCCGGTCAGCTTGAGGTAGGGCACCGCGCCGGCCGCAGCTTGCTGCGGGCGCGGCTCGTAGCTGGCGAGCAGCCAGTCGGTCGCCTCGGTCAGCGCCCGGATGCCCCGACCGAGGGCCTCGCCGATCTTGCGCAGCTCCGCGTCCGCGTGGCCTTCGAGCGCTGCCCGGCTGACGGACAGCTCCTCGATCAGGGCGCGCATTGCGTGCCCCCCTTCGCGGGCGACCTTGCGCCCGATCAGGTCATTGGCCTGGATCGCGGTGGTGCCTTCGTAGATGGTCGTGATGCGCGCGTCGCGCATGTGCTGGCAGGCGCCCGTCTCTTCGATGAAACCCATGCCGCCATGCACCTGGATGCCATTCCAGGTGACGCCCTGGGCCACCTCGGTGCACCAGCCCTTGACCACCGGGGTCAGCAGCTCGAGGCGCGCTTCGTTGCGCACGCGGGTCTCGCTGTCGGGATCGGCCTTGGCGCGATCCATGCAACCGGCCACGTAGTAGGCCAGTGCCCGGGTCGCTTCGGTACGCACCTTCATGTCCATCAGCATGCGGCGCACGTCCGGGTGATGCAGGATCGGCTTCCTGTCGCCCGACTTGTCGCCGATGATGCGGCCCTGCACCCGCTCGCGGGCATAGCCCAGCGCCTGCTGGTAGGCCCGCTCGGAAATCGCCACGCCCTCCAGCCCGACATTCAGGCGGGCGTGGTTCATCATCGTGAACATGTACTCGAGGCCGCGATTGGGCTCGCCCACCAGGTAGCCGATCGCCCCCTCGTTCTCGCCGAAGGCCATCACCGCCGTCGGGCTGGCGTGGATGCCCATCTTGTGCTCGATGGAAGCACACACCAGGTCGTTGCGCGCCCCCAGGCTGCCATCGGCATTGACCAGGAACTTGGGCGCGACGAAGAGCGAGATGCCCTTCACCCCCGGCGGCGCATCAGGCAGCCTGGCGAGAACCAGGTGGATGATGTTCTCCGCCATGTCGTGCTCGCCCCAGGTGATGAAGATCTTGGTACCCGAGATGGCGTAGCTGCCGTCGTCGCGAGGTACGGCGCGGCTGCGCACCGCGGCAAGATCGGAGCCCGCCTGGGGCTCGGTGAGGTTCATCGTGCCGGTCCAGCGGCCCTCCACCATGGCGGGCAGGAAGGTCGCCTTGAGCGAGTCCGAACCGTGGTGAGCGATCGCCTCCACCGCGCCGAGCGTCAGCATCTGGCACAGGGAGAACGACATGTTGGCGGACTTCCACATCTCCAGCACCGCCGTCGACACGGTGATCGGCAGGCCCTGCCCGCCGAACTCGGTGCCCGCCGGCATGCCGTTCCAGCCGGTCTCGCAGAAGGACTGGTAGGCCTCGCGGAAGCCCTCGGCGGTGACTACCTCACCGTCCGCCCAGCGGTTGCCCTGGCGGTCGCCCGAGGCGTTGATCGGGGCCAGGACCTCGGTGGCGAACTTGCCCGCCTCGTCGAGGATGGCCTCGACCAGGTCCGGCGAGGCCTCCTCGTAGCCGGGCAGCGTGCCGATCTCATTCAGGCCGGCCAGTTCGTTCATCGCGAACATCATGTCGCGCACGGGTGCGATATAGGTGCTCATTGGGGGTCTCTCCTCAGTTCGGGGCCGGCACCCACACGAGCGCCTCGCCGTCGATGACGGCGGTGTCGCCCACGTGGCAGGTCGTGGTCAGGGTGATGCGTCGCCGCTCGCGGTCGAGCGACTTGACGGTGGCCGTCGCGCGGACGGTGTCGCCGGGGCGGACGGGGGCCAGGAAGCGCAGCTGCTGGCCGAGGTAGATGGCGCCCGGTCCCGGCAGGCGCGTCCCCAGCACGGCCGAGATCAGGCCGGCCGACAGCATCCCGTGGGCGATGCGACCGCCGAAGCGCGAACCGGCGGCCCAGGCTTCGTCCAGGTGCACCGGGTTGGTATCCAGCGAGACGCCGGCAAACAGCACGATATCGGCATCGGTGACGGTCTTGGCGATCGACGCGCTCGCGCCCGGCTCGAGGCTGTCCAGCAGATCGTTCTGCATGCGGCGTCCCTCAGTCCAGCGCCGCGGTCAGCTGCGGCACCACGTCGAAGAGGTCACCCACGAGGCCGTAGTCCGCCACCTGGAAGATCGGGGCCTCGGGATCCTTGTTGATCGCCACGATCACCTTCGAGTCCTTCATGCCGGCCAGGTGCTGGATCGCACCCGAGATGCCCACCGCGACGTAGAGCTGCGGGGCGACGATCTTGCCGGTCTGGCCGACCTGGTAGTCGTTGGGCACAAAGCCGGCATCCACCGCGGCACGGCTCGCACCGAGGGCGGCGCCGAGGCGGTCGGCCAGCGGCTCCAGCAGGGACTGGAAGTTGTCGCCATTGCCCAGGCCGCGTCCGCCGGAAACGATGGTCGAGGCGGCCCCCAGCTCCGGGCGGGCGCTGACCGTGAGCTGGCGACCGACCAGGGTCGCGCCACCGCCCGCGGCGTCGAGGGAGACAGCCTCGATCGGTGCCTCGGCGCCGTCCGGGGCCGCGTCGAAGGCGGTCGTGCGGACCGTCAGCACCTGAATGCCGTCCTCGCTGCGCACGGTGGCCAGCGCGTTGCCGGCGTAGATCGGACGCACGAAGGTGCGCGCATCCTCGATCGCGACCACGTCAGAGACCTGGGCCACGTCAAGCAGGGCGGCGACCCGCGGCGTGAAGTTCTTGCCGAAGGTGCTGGCCGGCGCCACCACGTGGGTGTACGCCACCGTGCCGTCCTTCACCAGGGCCACGACCAGCGCCGCGACCACCTCGGCGCCCTGGTCGCCATAACCCGGCTGGTCCGCGCGGAGGACCTTGTCCACCCCATCGACGCGCGCGGCCTCGGTGCAGGCGGTGGCGCAGTCGCTGCCCGCCACCAGCAGGTGAACCTCGCCGTCGAGGTGGCGGGCGGCGGCTACCGCATTTCGGGTCGTGGCCCGCAGCGTCTTGTTGTCGTGCTCGGCAATCACGAGTGTCGTCATCATTCCCTCCTGGGGTCGGCAGTCTTCCTCGCGGACCCGTCGTAGCGGGTCGCGATCCGCTCGGACCGGCACGGGCCGGTCAGAGCACCTGGGCTTCGTTCTTGAGCTTGTCGACCAGCTGGGCCACGTCGGCGACGAGGATGCCGGCCTTGCGGCTCGGGGGCTCGACCACCTTGAGGGTCGTCAGGCGCGGCGCGAGATCCACGCCCAGGCTCTCGCCTGCGATGGTCTCGAGCGGCTTCTTCTTGGCCTTCATGATGTTCGGCAGCGTCGCGTAGCGGGGTTCGTTCAGGCGCAGGTCCGTCGTGATCACCGCCGGCAGCGACAGCGCGAGGGTCTCCAGGCCGCCGTCGATCTCGCGGGTTACCCGCAGCGCGTCGCCTTCGGGCTCCACCTTCGAGGCGAAGGTGGCCTGCGGCCACCCCAGCAGGGCAGCCAGCATCTGGCCCACCTGGTTGGCGTCGTCGTCGATGGCCTGCTTGCCGAGGACGACCAGCGTCGGGCCTTCCTTCTCCACCAGCGCCTGCAGGATCTTCGCCACGGCCAGCGGCTGCAGCTCGACCACGCTGGTCACGAGCACGGCGCGGTCGGCGCCGATCGCCAGCGCGGCCCGCAGCGTCTCCTGGCAGGCCGGCACTCCGCAGGACACCGCCACCACCTCGCTGGCCACGCCGGCCTCCTTCAGCCGCACGGCCTCCTCGATCGCGATTTCGTCGAAGGGGTTCATGGCCATCTTGACGTTGGCGAGTTCCACGCCGCTGCCATCCGCCTTGACCCGGACCTTCACGTTGTAATCGACCACCCGCTTCACCGGTACGAGAATCTTCATGGTCCTGCTCCTCAGGCGTCGATGGCGGAAGCCGATTTCGCCTGCTCGCGCAGCACGAACTTCTGGATCTTCCCGGTGGAGGTCTTGGGCAGCACGCAGAACTCCACATGCTTGGGCACCTTGTAGCGGGCCAGGTGGCCGCGGCAGTGTTCGATGATCGACTCGACCGTCACGTCGGCCCCCTCCTTCACCTCGACGTAGGCCGCCGGCACCTCACCCCACTTCTCGTCGGGCTTGGCCACCACGGCGGCCATCATCACGGCCGGATGGCGGAAGAGCACTTCCTCGACCTCGAGCGAGGAAATGTTCTCGCCGCCGGAGATGATCACGTCCTTCGAGCGGTCCTTGATCTTGACGTAGCCGTCGCCATGCATGACGGCGAGGTCGCCGGTGTGGAACCAGCCGCCGGCGAAGGACTCCCGGGTGGCCTTGTCGTTCTTCAGGTAGCCCTTCATGACGATGTTGCCGCGGAACATGATCTCGCCCATGGTCTCGGAGTCAGCCGGCACGGGGCTCATGTCGATCGGATCGAGCACGTTGATGGCCTCCTGCATGTGGTGGCGCACCCCCTGGCGACCGTTGCGCTCGGCGCGGCGATCGATGGGCAGGTCCATCCACTCGGGGTGCTTGGCGCACACCGAGGCGGGGCCATAGGTCTCGGTCAGGCCATAGACGTGGGTGATGTCGAAGCCCATCTGCTCGGCGCCCTCGATGATGGCGGCCGGGGGCGCGGCGCCGGCGATGAGGCCGCTCACCGTGTGCTCGATGCC
>JBNLCM010000097.1:0-30227 GCA_050303815.1 Rhodocyclaceae bacterium | reverse complement strand
TTGACGGCGATGATGCCGGCCTTGCGCGGATTCGAGAACGCCGTCAGCGCGGTCTTCTTGACCGTACCCAGCGAGGTCGCCATGAAGACGAAGTGCTCTTCGTCGAACTCCTTGACGGGCAGCACGGCGGTGATCTTCTCGCCTTCCATCAGCGGGAAGAGGTTGACGATCGGCTTCCCCCGCGAGTTGCGCGTGCCTTCCGGCACCTCGTACACCTTGAGCCAGTACGCGCGCCCACGGTTCGAGAAACACAGGATGGTGTCGTGCGTATTGGCCACGAACAGGCGATCGATGAAGTCCTCATCCTTCATCGAGGTCGCCTGCTTACCGCGTCCGCCACGCCGCTGGGCCCGATAGTCGGCCAGCGGCTGCCGCTTGAAGTAGCCCGAATGCGACAGGGTGACGACCATGTCCTCCGGCGCAATGAGATCCTCGATGTTGATCTCGGCGGTGTTCATGACGATCTCGGAGCGTCGCGGATCACCGTACTGATTGCGGATGGCCGTCAGCTCTTCGACGATGATTGCCGTGATGCGCTCCGGCTTGGCAAGGATGTCGAGCAGGTCGGTAATGAGTTCCATGACCTCCCGGTACTCATCGACGATCTTGTCCTGCTCGAGTCCCGTCAGCCGCTGCAGGCGAAGTTCGAGGATGGCCTGCGCCTGGGCGTCGGACAGGCGGTAACCCTGCGCACCGAGACCGAACTCGGCTGCTAGGCCGTCAGGCCGGAAGCTGTCCGCGCTGGCCCGGGAGACCAGCTCCTCGACCAGCGGCGAGCGCCATTCCCGCGCCATCAGCTCGCGCTTGGCCTCGGGCGGCGTGGCTGCCGCCTTGATCAGGGCGATGATCTCGTCCACGTTGGACAACGCGACGGCCAGACCCTCCAGGATGTGGCCGCGCTCGCGCGCCTTGCGTAGCTCGAAGACCGTGCGGCGGGTCACCACCTCGCGCCGGTGGGCGAGGAAGCAGTCGAGCATCTCCTTGAGGTTCAACAGGCGCGGCTTGCCGTCTACCAGCGCCACCATGTTCATGCCGAAGCTGTCCTGCAGCTGGGTTTGCTTGAACAGTTTGTTCAGCACGACCTCGGCCACCTCGCCCCGCTTCAGCTCGATCACGACCCGCATGCCCGACTTGTCCGATTCATCCCGGATTTCGCTGATGCCTTCGATGCGCTTGTCGTTCACCAGCTCGGCGATCTTCTCGAGCAGGGTCCGCTTGTTTACCTGATAGGGCAGTTCGTCGACGATGATCGCCTGGCGGTTTCCCTTCTCAAGATCCTCGAAATGGGTCCGGGCCCGCATCACCACGCGGCCACGGCCCGTCCGATAGCCCTCATGAACACCCTGCAGGCCGTAGATGTGAGCTGCCGTGGGGAAATCGGGCGCCTGGACGACCTTGATCAGATCCTCGATGTCGGTCGCCGGTTCCGACAGCAGCATCAGGCAGGCGTCGATGACTTCGCCGAGGTTGTGCGGCGGAATGTTCGTGGCCATGCCGACCGCGATGCCCGACGACCCGTTGATGAGCAGGTTCGGCACCCGGGCCGGGAGGACGGTCGGTTCCAGTTCCTTGCCATCGTAGTTGGGCTGGAAATCGACGGTTTCCTTGTCGATATCCGCCAGCAGGTCCGACGAGATCCGCTCGAGCCGGCACTCGGTGTAGCGCATCGCCGCGGCGTTGTCGCCGTCGATCGAACCGAAGTTGCCCTGCCCGTCCACCAGCATGTAGCGCAGCGAAAAATCCTGGGCCATCCGGACGAGCGTGTCGTAGATGGCCGAATCGCCGTGCGGGTGGTACTTACCCATCACCTCACCGACCACCCGGGCGCACTTCACGTAAGGGCGATTCCACGCGTTGTTCGCCTCGTGCATCGCATAGAGCACGCGGCGATGCACTGGCTTCAGGCCGTCCCGAGCATCCGGCAACGCCCGCCCGACGATCACGCTCATGGCGTAATCCAGGTAGGAGTGCCGCATCTCGTCCTCAAGACTGATCGGAAGGGTCTCTTTGGCGAATGCGTTCATGGGAATGCTTTGTGATCAGGGGGCGTCAAGGGAAAAACGCATAATGGTATCACGCGGATACGACACCCTTCCCGCCAGCCATTTGTTGCCTGCGCGCCACGCAATTGGCACATATGCAACACTTTGTACAATCATTGTTGTGGTAGGCGGCGTATGCTTAAATCGTGATGCGAATCACCGTGCGCCATTGAAAAGGCGTTTTGAAGAAAAGTAACTCGCTCTGAGGAGGATTCAGTCGTGAATCTGAAGCGTCTGGCAGTTCTTGCTGCTGTTGCAGGTACTTCCGTACTGTCCATTTCCACTGCCCAGGCCGCCGACGTGATGGTTGATGGCAAGGGTGAAATTCCCTACGTGATCGACGGCCGCAAGGTTGTGGCCCGTAGCGGTTCCGGCCTGTGCTGGCGCACCGGCTACTGGAGCCCCGCGGCTGCTTCGACGGCGATGGCCGGCGAATTCCCGGCCGGTTGCGCGTGTGACGGTGACATCGTCCCGAAGGACAAGTGCGAAGCCCCGGCTCCCATGGCTGCCGCCCCGGCACCTGCCCCGGCGCCCGCACCGGCACCGGCTCCGGCCCCTGCTCCGGCGCCTGTCGCCAAGCCGGTCAGCCTGGGCGCCTCCGCCCTGTTCGACTTCGACAAGTCGGTCCTGAAGCCGGAAGGCAAAGCCGCCATCGACAACGACGTCGTCGCCAAGATGGGCAGCCTGTCGAGCGTCAAGTCCGTGACCGTGTCGGGTCACGCTGATCGCATCGGTAACGCGCAGTACAACCAGAAACTGTCCGAGAAGCGGGCCGAGGTCGTCAAGTCCTACCTGATCGGCCAGGGCGTCGATGCCAACCTGATCGAGACCTTCGGCTATGGCAAGACCCAGCCGGTGCCGGGCGTCTCGTGCGGCAAGATGTCCCGCAAGAAGCTGATCGAGTGCCTGGCGCCCAACCGCCGCGCCGTGGTCGACGTGAAGGGCATGAGCAAGTAATCGCCCACCGCGTCCAGCTGGACCAGGGAACCCCGCCTGCGTGCGGGGTTCTCTTTTTTCGGGCCCGGCATCGCCCGGCCCGTCCTGTGGAGACTGCCGATGAAAGAAGCCGCCGACCTCCTCCTCCTGCCCCGCTGGGTCATCGCCGTGGCGCCGGACTGCCGGCCGCTGGCCCATCACGCCGTCGCCGTCCGGGACGGCCGCATTGCGGCCGTGCTGCCCGTCGAGCAGGCGCACGCGCGATTCGACGCCAGGGACGTCATCGACTTGCCGGGCAAGGCGCTGATCCCCGGCCTGGTGAATGCACACACCCATGCGGCGATGACACTGCTCCGCGGCATCGGTGACGACCTGCCCCTGATGGAATGGCTGAACACCGCAATCTGGCCCGTTGAGGGGCGACACGTATCGGCGGAATTCGTGCGTGATGGCACGCTGCTGGCGGCAGCAGAAATGCTGCGCGGCGGTGTCACCACCTTCAATGACATGTACTTCTTTCCCGAGGCAGCCGCCGAGGCCGTCGACCGGAGCGGCATCCGCGCCGTGCTCGGCATCGTGGTCATCGAGTTTCCGTCCGCCTATGCGAGCGACCCCGACAGCTATCTCACCCGCGGGCTGGCTGCCCGGGACGCCTACAAGGGACACGACCGCATCCGTTTCGCCCTCGCGCCCCACGCCCCATACACCGTGTCCGACTCGACCTTCCAACGCGTGCAGCACCTCGCCGACGAACTCGACCTGACCATCCATGTCCACCTCCACGAAACGGCCCACGAGGTGGATGCCTCGGTCTCGGAGCATGGCGCTCGCCCGCTCGCCCGGCTCGCTCGGCTGGGCCTTCTGTCGCCAAACCTGCTTGCCGTCCATTCGGTGCACCTGCAGGCATCCGAGATCGGCGAACTCGCCCGCCACGGGGTCCGGATTGCGCACTGCCCATCGTCCAACATGAAACTCGCGAGCGGCATTGCGCCCATACCCGCCCTGCTGGATGCCGGCGTCGCCGTCGGGCTCGGTACCGATGGCGCGGCCAGCAACAACCGCCTCGACCTGTTCGAGGAGATGCGCCAGGCCGCCTTGCTGGCCAAGGTCGGCGCGATGGACGCGACCGCCGTCAGTGCCGCCCAGGCCCTGACCATGGCGACCCTGGGTGGCGCGCGGGCCGTTGGGCTCGATGACGAGATCGGTTCGATCACGCCCGGCAAGTGGGCCGACCTGTGCGCCGTATCACTCGACACGCCGGACCTCAGCCCCTGTTTCGACCCCCTGTCCCATCTGGTGTACGTGGCCGGCCGGGAAGACGTCAGCCACGTCTGGGTCGCAGGCCGACTGGTCGCCCGCGACCGTCGCCTGACGCAACTGGAGTCGCGCGAATTGATGGCGATTTCAGCGCTATGGCAGAATAGGATCGCCCAGGAAGGCGCATAGAGACTGGCATTGCGCCCATCCTCCCGTCCCGCCGACCAGCCCCCACCATGACGTACCCGATCCCTGCCCAGACCGCCGGCCGCCAAGGCGCCTGGCGACACCTGCCTGTCCTGCTGGCCGCGCTCGCTGCGACGTTCGCATCGGCGCTGCCGGCGGCCGACCTGCCGCCTTATGTCATCGACGGCAGCGGCCAGCCCATGCGCAGCGGCCAGGGCCTGTGCTGGCGTACCGGCTATTGGAGCCCCGGCGCCGCAGAAGCCAGCCAGATTGACGGTCGGCCGGCCGCGTGCACCTGCGATCCGGATCTGATCACCGGCGGCGCCTGCCTCGAGACGCCGGTCGCAACGCCCGATGCGCCAGCGCCCGCCGTCGCACCCGCACCCTCTTCGCTGGCGCCCCCGCCAGTGGCGACCGTCACGGGTCCGGTGAAGGTCAAGCTGTCCGCAGAAGCCCAGTTCCGCTTCAACACCTCCGTGCTCGAGGCCGAGTCACGGAGGCGCCTCGACGCGCTGGCCGAGGAGTTGGCCGGCGTCGATCTCGAGGTCATCCTGGCGGTCGGCCATGCCGACCGTATCGGTCCGGATGCCTACAATCAGGAGATCTCCGAGAAGCGAGCCGCCGAGGTCAAGGCCTACCTGATCGGCAAGGGCATACCCGCCAACCGGATCTATACCGAAGGCAAGGGCGAGAAGCAGCCGGTCCACCTGACCGACTGCGAGAACCTGGGCCCCGAGTCCAGCCGCAACCACCGCCTGGTGACCTGCCTCGAAGCCGACCGGCGGGTCGAGATCGAAGCCATCGGCATCCGTTAACCCTCCCGCAACAAGAGACCGAGCGATGAACGCAGATCCGATCGAGGTCCAGAAATTCAGTGACCTGGCCCACCGCTGGTGGGACCCGGAGTCCGAGTTCCGACCATTGCACGAGATCAACCCGCTGCGGCTGGAATGGATCGACGGCCTCGCCCCGCTGTCCGGCAAGCGCGTCCTGGATGTGGGCTGCGGTGGCGGCATCCTCGCCGAGAGCATGGCTGCGAAGGGTGCGGAGGTCACGGGTATCGACCTGTCGGAGAAGGCACTGTCGGTGGCCAGGCTGCACCTGTTCGAAAGCGGGCTGGAGGTGAACTACCGGCACATCAGCGCCGAACAGCTGGCCGATGAGCACGCAGGCGAGTTCGACGTGGTGACGTGCATGGAGATGCTCGAGCACGTGCCCGATCCCGCCAGCGTCGTCGCAGCCTGCTCGCGACTGGTCAAACCTGGCGGGCACGCTTTCTTCTCGACGCTCAACCGCAATCCCAAGTCCTATCTGTTCGCCGTCATCGGTGCCGAGTACGTGTTGCGGCTGCTGCCACGCGGCACCCACGACTACGCCAAGTTCATCCGTCCTTCAGAGCTGGCACGATGCTGCCGAATGGCCCGGCTGGATGTGGCCGGCTACAAGGGTCTCACCTACAATCCCCTGACCCGGGTGTATGCGCTCAGCGACGACATCGGCGTCAATTACATGGTGCATACCCGTGCTCCCGCGGAGGGCTCGACGCCGTGATTGCGGCGCTGCTGTTCGACCTGGACGGCACGCTCGCGGACACCGCACCCGACCTCGCCGATGCGCTCAACCGGCTCCGGCAGGAGCGCGGGCTTGATGCACTGCCCGAGTCGTCCCTGCGCCGATGGACCTCGAACGGCACCCGCGGCATGCTTCATGCCGGGCTCGACATGCCGTCGGACCATCCGGACTATGCGGGCACGGCCAGGCGCTACCTTGAGCTCTACGCGACCGCCCCCTTTGTCCGCACGCGGCTGTTCCCCGGTCTGGACCTGGCCCTCGACGCAATCGAGGCCGAGGGCTGGCGCTGGGGTGTCGTGACGAACAAGCCACGGGCGCTCGCCGCGCCCGTGATGGATGGCCTCGGCCTGAGCCGCCGAATGTGCTGCCTGGTCGGCGGCACGTGCGCGCCGGCCGCCAAACCCTCGCCCGCGCCGCTCCTGCTGGCCTGCGATCAGGCATCCCTGAGCCCGTCGGCCTGTGTGTACGTTGGCGACGACCGCCGCGACATCGAGGCCGGCCGGGCAGCCGGCATGCGAACCATCGCCGCCGCCTGGGGCTACCTCGGCGACGACGATGACGTGGCATCCTGGCAGGCTGACGCGATCGCCGAGCACCCGGGCCAGTTGATGGCCGCGGTTGCCAAGCTCCCTGACACGTGACTGCCCGACGGGCGGTGACTTGAGAAGCGCGGCCTCCGCCCTCATAATCCCAGGCATGGTTGTAACTCCGGCGAGCTGGAGGCGTTCTGGACAGGGGTTCGATTCCCCTCACCTCCACCCAAGCGCATACGGTGTGCTTCGGTGGGGGTGTACTGGTTTCGACAGGGCGGGTGAAAGTTAGCAGGCAACCCGAAAGGCGACGGACGTAATCCGCGCAAATCCATAAACGCCAACGATGAGCGTTTCGCACTGGCCGCTTAAGGCTAGAGCCGGGGCCGCTGAAGCCTTGTAACCCAAGACAGCCGGTGGGGGCTTCGGCCCCCATCGTCACGTCCACGGCACGCACGATCGATTTTGTCGCCGGCAGGGCCTGGCGCAAAATGTTTGGGCAAATTCATTGACCCAGACCACCGCCCCTGCCCCGATGCCGCCGCCCTTCCGGACCGAAGCTGAACTCAGCCCCCGCGCCATCGTCACCGGCGCCCTGCTCGGTGCGCTGTTGACCCCGTGCAACGTCTACTCCGGACTCAAGATCGGCTGGTCGTTCAACATGTCGATCCTTGCCTTGCTCGTCGGATACGGATTCTGGCGGGTCGCGGGCCGCCTGGGCGGTCTCGCGCCATGGCAGCGCAAGGAGAGCAACATCAGCCAGACCACCGCGTCCGCCGCGGCGTCGATCATTTCCGGCGGGCTAGTCGCGCCGATTCCCGCTCACGCCCTGCTGACCGGCGAGCCCCTGCCCGCGGGGCAGATGATGGCCTGGGTCTTCTCGGTCAGTTTTCTCGGCGTATGGGTCGGCTGGTACCTGCGACCGCTGCTGATCGAACACGGCACGCTGCGCTTCCCCGCCGGCACCGCCACGCTCGAGGCCCTGCGGGACATCTTCGAGCAGGGTCAGGCGGCCATTCACCGCCTCACCACGCTGGCTATGGCGACGGCTGGTGCGGCAGCCATCAAGGCCCTTGACGTGCTGATCGGCCTGCCGCGCTGGTCGCCCACCGCGGGCTTGTCCCAGTACACCTTCGCGCTCGAGCCCTCCGTGCTGCTGCTGGGCTTCGGCGCCATCATCGGCCTGCGCGCCGGGCTCTCCCTGTTGTTGGGCGCCGTCCTGGCCTATGGCCTGGCGGGCCCCGCCCTGGTTGCTTCGGGCGAGGTCGTGCTGCCCGATCCGACGGTCAATGCCTTCGCGCCCCTGGTCGCGTGGCTGATCTGGCCCGGCGTGACCTTGATGGTGTGCGCCTCCCTCGCCAGCCTGGCCATCCAGCTGCGACATGCCCTCGCGCGGCGCAGGACTGCACGAAGCGAACTGCCGACGGCCTGGCGCCACCCCGGAGCGGCCCTTGGATTGCTGGCTGCCACGCTGATGACGGTGTGGCTGCAAGGCGTCCTGTTTGCGATTCCCCTGCCCATCGCGCTGCTCGCCGTGCCCTTCGCTTGGTTTCTGGCTGGTGTCGCCGCCCGTGTCGTCGGCGACACCGGCATCCCGCCGATCGGAGCCATCGGGAAAGTCTCCCAGCTCGGCTTCGGCGCCGTGGCCCCGGGCCAGGCGATCACCAACCTGATGACCGCCAATGTGGCCGGCGGTGCGGCCGGCCAATGCGCCGACCTGCTCAACGATTTCAAGGCAGGTCATGGAATCGGCGCATCGCCGTCGCGCCAGGTCGCCGCGCAGATCGTCGGAATTGCCGTGGGTGCCGTGGTGGGCGTGCTCAGCTACCAGGCGCTGATCCCCGACCCGGCGCTGCTGCTGACCGCGGAATGGCCGGCGCCAGCCGTGGCAACCTGGAAGGCCGTGGCCGAGACGCTGGCTGACGGATTTTCGGCGGTTCCGGCAAGCGCGCGCGTGGCCATGGTGCTCACCGCCCCGATGGGGATCGCCCTCGGCATCGCCGAGACGGAGGGCCAGCCCTGTGTCCGCCGCTGGCTGCCGAGCGGTGTCGCTGTCGGACTGGCCTTCGTGATCCCGGCATCGATTGCCATCGTGATGGCAGCCGGCGCCATCCTCGCCACCGTCGCAGCAAGCATCTGGCCGGATGCCGCCCGGCGACACACGGTGACTGTCGCTGCCGGCCTCGTGGCCGGCGAGGGCATCGCGGGGGTCCTCGCCGCGCTGGTCGCGATGGTGACTTAGGCCAGGAGGGCCTCGCCGACGGCCGACGCACGCACTGCGGCGACCGACAGTGCATGGGTGGAATCAGGATGCCCGCCGGTCGCCCGCGGCCCAGGGCGGGCGACCCAGGCCACGACTTCAGGTCGTCCCGTCGCGAAACTCCTCGCATTTGGCCTGGGCCTCGGCGCGCCCCATGTCGTTGAGCGCCTGATTCAGGCACGACCAATAGGCCTTCTCGCGCCGCACCTTCTCGGCCGCCTTGCGCTGGGCGTCTTCCTTCGCAAGCATCGCATCCAGTTCGGCCTGGGCTTTCGCCCGTTCCTCGCGTTCGAATTTCTCCTGCGCCAGCCGGCGCTCCTTGAGCACATCGCGCTCGAGTTCCAGCACCTGTCGGGACACCACCAGCGCCTCGGACTGTTCCTTGGCAATCCGCTCCGCTTCGCGCTGCTGATAGGCCGCCTGGCTGCGCATCTGCTGCAGCCGGAGCAGCTCCGCCTGGCGCAACGCCTCCTGCGCCTTGCGCTCGGCTTCAGCCTGCTGCAGCACGACCTCGGCCTCGTGCTTGATCCGCGCCTGTTCCATCAGGTGAGAGATGAAGATACCCAGCAGCACCGCCACAACGAGCGCGATGACCCCGTGGGGAAAGATGCGCAGCTTGCCGCCGGGCAACTCGTCGACGGCGACGTAGCTGGCGCCGCCCTGTGCGCCCCTGGCACGCCCGACGGAGCCGCCGACAAGCTGGTCATGGAGCCGGCGATCATAGTCTGCGCGACGTGCGGGGTGGCCAAGCGACTCGATGGCATAGCGCAGTTCCGCGCCGCCATTCTCGCCCCGCTGGCGGGCATCTTCGATCGCCTTGGCAACCGCATCGTCGCTCGCATCGGGGCGCAGGCCAAGGATCGCGTAGAACGACCCCTTGCCGGTTTCGGCCAAGCCCGTCACGAGTCGCGCACGCACGGCATCCAGGCTGCTGTCGTCCTCGTCCGGCGGCCCACTGGCGGCGACCGGCGCGGGCTGCTGCAGCTGCTCGCGACGCGCGCGAATGTAGAGGGTGCGCGCCCGGCTTTCGTCGCCGGCGGCCTCGGACATCGCGCGCGCCCACAGGTCCGGCGCCATCTGCCCGGAGGACAATTCCCGCGCGATCCGGTCGAAGACGACCTTCTCTTCCATGCCAGCCCACTGCCTGATCGAGTCGGCCCAGTTCGCCGACGACACCGGCAGGATCAGGGCAGCTGGGGCCGCCTGGCAAGTCGCCTGGCATTCGACGCGCCACTCGGGCCGACAGCCGGTAGCGGTCGGGGCGGGCAAGGCCGGCAGCCGCGATAGAATGCAAGCCCCCAACGAAGCGCTCAGGCTGCCCCATGAAGATCGCCACCTGGAACGTCAATTCGCTCAAGGTTCGACTGCCCCACGTGATCGACTGGCTGGCCACCCACGAGCCCGACGCCTTGTGCCTGCAGGAGCTCAAGCTCGAGGACAAGGCATTTCCCCTGGCCGACATCGAAGCCGCGGGCTATCACGCCAGCTATCTCGGTCAGAAGACCTACAACGGGGTGGCGATTCTCTCGCGCGGCGCAGCGGACGAGGTGGTCTTCAATATTCCCGGCTTCGAGGATGAACAGAAACGCCTGATCTCGGCGACGGTCAATGGCGTCCGGGTAATCTGCGGCTACTTTCCCAACGGCCAGGCCGTCGGGTCGGACAAGTTTGCCTACAAACTGCGCTGGCTCGACGCCCTGACCCAATGGCTCCGCGGCGAACTGGCGGCCCATCCCCGGCTGGTCCTGACCGGCGACTTCAACGTCGCGCCGGAAGCGCGCGACGCCCACCCCGACTGGAAGGACGAGATCCATGTCTCTGAGCCGGAGCGAGCCGCCTTTCGCGCCTTGCAGGCCCTGGGCCTGACCGATGCCTTCCGCCTGTTCGAGCAACCTGAGCGGGCGTTCAGCTGGTGGGACTACCGGATGATGGCCTTCCGCCGCAATGTCGGCCTGCGCATCGATCACGTGCTCGTCTCCGATGCGCTGGTACCGGCCTGCGTCGCCTGCCAGGTGGACAAGGCACCGCGAAAGCTGGAGCGCCCGTCGGATCATGCACCCGTGGTCCTCGACTTGTCCCTTTGACGACGCTAGCCGACTGGGGGGTCGTCCTGCTGCACGGCAAGTGGGACACCGCGGAGGGTGCGGTGGGACCGCTGCGGGAGGCCCTGGAGGCCGCGGGCGCCCGGGTGCGGACGCCGACCTGCAGCTGGGCCACGCGCCGCTTCTACGATTGTGGTTTCGAGCAGGCACTTGAAGAGATTGCCGACGAGGCCGCCACCCTGCGCGCAGGTGGTGCCCAACGGATCCTGCTGGCCGGCCACAGCCTGGGGGCCAATGCAGCGCTTGCCTCGGCAAGCCGGACACCCCCGGATGCGCTGGCGCTGGTCGCCCCCGGGCACCTGCCCGACCGGCTGTCCGCCGACGGCCTGACCGGCGATGCCCTGGCGATCGCCCGGGCGGCGCGGCCGGGCAAACGGATTCCCCTGCCCGACTTCAACCAGGGCCAGCGCCGTGTCCTGCGCTTCGACCCGATCGTCTGGCTCAGCTATTTCGATCCGGACGGCGCCGCCGTGATGCCCCGCTCCGCCGTGGCGCTCGATCCGTCCTGCCCGGTCCTCTGGGCGAGCGGCCGCCGCGACCCCCTGTCGAGCGGCGGACGGGCTTACGCGTTTGACCTGCTGCCCCTGCACCCCCAGAATTTCTGGCTGGAACTCGATGCTGGCCATACGGACGCCCCGATCAGGGCTGCGTCGCCCCTGGTCGCCTGGCTGCACTCCCTGGACACGACCTCATGACTACGCACGACAACAAGACCCTGCTGTTCAGCGCCTACCCGGTACTGGCCGATCTCCCACCGCCCGCGCAGGCCCGCCTGCTCGCCCAGGCGGCCTGGATGCGGGTGCCGGCCGGGGCGACCCTGTTTGATGACCACCAGGTATGCGAAGGTTTCCCGTTCGTGGTCGATGGATCGGTGCGAGTCATCAAGGCATCGAGCAGCGGGCGCGAACTGCCGCTGTACCGGGTCTCCGTGGGGGAAACCTGCGTGATCTCCTCGTCCTGCCTGCTTGCCGCCGAGGACTACAACGCGCGCGGCGTTGCCGAGACGGACACGCTGCTGATGTTGCTCCCCAAGCCCGTCTTCGACGACCTGATGGCCGAACCGGCCTTTCGCAGCTTCGTCTTCCATCTCTTTGCCGAACGTATCGCCGGCCTGATGCAACTGATCGAGGAGGTCGCGTTCCGCAAGCTGGACCAGCGGCTGGCTGCCGTCCTGCTGGGTAAGGGCCGCCTGCTTCACGTCACCCACCAGCAACTGGCCGACGAGCTGGGCAGCGTGCGGGAAATCGTCAGCCGGTTGCTCAAGGGGTTTGCCTCGCAGGGCCTCGTCCGACTCGGTCGCGAGCAGGTCGAGATTCTCGATGCCGCGGGCCTGCGAACCCTCGCGGCGGGGTGACTGGCCACTGTGTAACCAAGGTTACAGATCTTTCCCCGCGCAAACGCTTAAATACGCTCACCTGAACCCGATATGGAGAGCACAAACATGAAATCGAACGTGGGCGGTATCGACAAGATTCTGCGGATTGTGGCCGGCCTGGCGCTGATCGTCTGGGCAGCCGCACTGGGTGGTCCGGTCTGGGCCTGGATCGGCGTCGTTCCGCTGGCCACCGGCCTGTTCAACTTCTGCCCGTTCTACCCGCTGCTCGGCATCAACACCTGCCCGATGAAGAAAGCCTGAGGACGACTGCGTCATCCCGCACGAAGGCCGGCCATCGCCGGCCTTTTCTCATGCTGAACGCCGATTCGCCGCGTGGTTGCCCAGTGCGACGAACTGGTCGAGGGTGAGCTTCTCACCACGCAGGCCCGGATCAATGCCAACGGCCTCGATCTCGGCCTCCGTCAGCAGGCCCTTGAGGGTATTGCGCAGCGTCTTCCGGCGCTGCCCGAAAGCGGCCGTGACGACCTCGCCAAGCACGGACTCATCGGTCGCGGTGAGCGCATCGGCGGGCTTCGGCACCATCCGGACGATAGCCGAAGTCACCTTCGGGGCGGGCCGGAAGGCCCCGGGCGGCACATCGAACAGTCGCAGCATCACGAAACGGTATTGCAGCATGACGGACAGGCGTCCGTAGTCGTGGCTGCCCGGCGCCGCCACCATCCGCATGACGACCTCCTTCTGCAGCATGAAGGTCATCTCCCGCACCTGGGCCGCGAAACCGGCCAGATGGAAGAGGAGCGGCGTCGAGATGTTGTACGGCAGGTTGCCGACCACCTTCAGCCCCGCGCCCAGCGTGCCGAAGTCGAAAGCCAGCGCATCGCCCTCGTGGATCACCAACCGCTCCGGCGGGTGGGCTGTCTTCAACCGGGCGATCAAATCCCGGTCGATCTCGACCACGTGCAACTCGGGTAGCCGGGTGAGCAGCGGCTCGGTCAAGGCGCCCAGCCCCGGCCCGATCTCGACGACCGTATCGCCCGCCCGCGGGGCGATCGCATCGACGATCTTGCGGATGATATTGGGGTCGGTCAGGAAGTTCTGGCCGAAACGCTTGCGCGCGCGATGCTCCATCAGGCGCGCCCCCGTGCAGCCACCATGTCGAGGGCCAGTTCGAGGGCGGTGAGCAGGCTGCCCGGATCCGCACGACCGGTCCCCGCGAGATCAAGGGCCGTGCCGTGGTCCACCGAGGTGCGGATGATGGGGAGTCCGAGGGTCACGTTGACGCCACCACCGAAGCTCGCGTGCTTGAGAACCGGCAGCCCCTGGTCGTGGTACATGGCCAGAACCGCATCGCCCCGTGCCAGGGTGTGCGGCACGAACAACGTGTCGGCCGGCAAGGGCCCGACGAGTTGCATGCCCTCGGCACGCAAGCGGTCCAGCACCGGCTCGATGACCTCGATCTCCTCGCGCCCCATGTGCCCCCCTTCGCCGGCGTGCGGGTTGAGGCCGGCCACGAGGATGCGCGGGTTCGTCAGCCCGAAGCGTTCGCGAAGATCCCGCTCGACGATGCGCAGCGTCTCGTCCAGCAGCGCGTCGGTGACCTCGCCCGGCACCCGCGACAGCGGCAGGTGGGTGGTCGCCAGCGCGACTCGCAGACCGCCGCCGGTCAGCATCATCACGACGCGCGGCGTGCCGGTGCGATCGGCCAGGTATTCGGTATGGCCCGAGAACGCCACGCCGGCCTCGCAGATCACGCCCTTGTGGACCGGTGCCGTGACCATGGCGTCGAAGGTGCCATCGCGACAGCCATCGATCGCCGTATCGAGGGTGGCCAGGACATACCGGCCGTTGGCCGGATCGAGCTTTCCGGCCCTGGCCGGAGCCGCGAGCGGGACGTGCCAGACCTGGATCGCTTCGTCAGCGTCCTCGTGCCACGTCGGCAAGGGCCCGGCCCCGCCCATGCGCGCGGCGAGCAGGCTGGCATCGCCGACCAGGACGATACGTGCTGGCCACGCCCGCCCGACCAGCGCGGCACACAGCTCCGGCCCGACACCTGCCGGCTCACCCGTCGTGACGGCAATGACCGGCCGTCTGGCCGTAGCGCTCACGAGCGGTCGGTGCGCAGGTCCACGAAGCTGCGGTCGCGGAGCTGGCGCAACCAGTCCTCGAAGGCCTCGTCTGCCTTGCGCGCCTTGAGCGCGTTGCGAGCGGCCGTTCGCTTTCGCTCATCCGAGACATCCTCGACCTGGCGGTCAAGGACCTGGATCAGGTGCCAGCCGAAGGGCGACTGGATGGGTTCGCTCACCTCGCCTGGCTGCAGCGCGTCCATGGCGCGCTCGAAGGGCGGCACCGTATCGCCCGGGTAGAGCCAGCCCAGGTCGCCTCCCTTGGCAGCCGAGAGGTCGGCCGAATGGACCTTGGCCAGCTCCTCGAAGGTCGCGCCACCGTTGACGATCCGTTCGCGCAGGCCCTCCAGGCGTCGCTGCGCCTCGGCGTCGTCGAGTACTTCGGAGGTCTTGATCAGGATATGCCGGGCATGCGTCTGGGTAACCTTGTCCGGCCCCGCCAGTTCGCCGCCCCGGCGATCGATCAGCTTGACGATGTGGAAGCCGCCCGGGCTGCGCAACACGGCCGAGTGCTGGCCGGGCGTCAGGGGCAGCAGCGCGTCGGCGAACAGCGCGGGCAGGCGCTCGGCATTTCGCCAGCCCAGTTCGCCGCCTTTCAGGGCGTCCTGGGCATCCGAATAGGAGGCCGCCAGACTGGCGAAGTCCTCACCGGCCTCGAGCCGCGACAAGGCCTCGTCCGCGCGGGCCTTCAGCGTGGCGAGCTGCTCTGGCGAGGCGCCCTCGGGAGCCCGGAACAGAATGTGGGCGGCGAGGAACTCCTGGTTCGCCAGGCTCTCGCGGTTGGCCTCGATGAAGTTGTCCACCTCGGCGTCGGTGACCACCACCTGGCTGTCCACTTCCCGCTCCCGCACCCGGGCAATCAGGATCTCGTTGCGGATGTTCTCGCGGAACTCGTTCCAGTCGATGCCGTCGCGCTCGAGGGCCGACCGGAACTGGTCCATGTCGAGGCGGTTGTTGCTCGCGATCCGCTCGAGCGCCCTCTGCAGCGTGGCGTCATCCACCTGCATGCCGCCCTCGCGCGCCAGCTGGAGTTGTGCACGTTCAAGGATCAGGCGCTCCATCACCTGACGCTCGATCACGTCGCGCGGCGACAGCTGGGTGCCCTGGTGCTCGAGCTGGCGCACGGCCATCTCCACCCGGTCCGCGAGTTCCTTGCGGGTAATCACCTCGCTGTTGACGATCGCGGCGATGCCGTCGACCAACTCGGGTTCGGCGGCCACGGCCGATGCCGTGCCCACCACCAGCGCGGCGGCGAGGGCCGCCAGATGCTTGATTCGATTCATTGCCTTGTCCACTGCGTTACCTGCGCCATCACGGCGCGCTGCCGAAGACCGGATCGTCCGGCAGGTCGTTGATGTTGCCATAGCCCCGCACGCTCCTCCGCAGCAGGTTCACCGGGCTCGAGCCCACGCTCGCCAGCCCGCCCAGTTCGAGCTGCAGGAAGATTGCCTGCGTGGCATCGTCCGCATTGGTCGCGAACCGGTGCATCGCCACGCGGAATACCCAGCAGCCGCCGTTGTACTCGAGCCCGCCGATGGCCTCGGTCACCCGGTGCTCGCGCAGCGAGCGGGTGTACCGCGCCACGCCGTACCACCGCCCGCCGAGGGGCCACTGGGCCGACAGGTCCAGGTCACGCAACACGTCCCGCGTGTAGCGGAAGCCGGCGTTCAGGACCTGGGCCGCCGCCGGCTGGTAGCGCAAGGACAGATTGAGACGCTCGGTCCAGTGGTCGCGCGGGTTGTACTGCCAGTCGGCGCCTGCCCGCATCGAGTACGGCAGGCGCCCCGAGAAGGAGGCCAGCACGTCGGCCCGCTTGCCGGTGCGCAGCACCTCGGCGTTGGTCAGCCGCACCCGCTGCTCGTCGAAGTAGTAACGCTGACCAATGGCGGCCCGCATCAGTTCCGCACCCGACTCGTCCAGGATGCGGGATGTGACCGCCGCCGTGAGCTGGTCGGCGTTGGCGATGCGGTCCTGGCCCGAATAGAGGTTGGGCTGGAAAATCTGCGTGAAGTTGAAATCGTAGGCGGCCGAGTCGAACACCGGGTATTCGTCGGGGTCCTGTTCGTGGAACGGAACGTACAGATAGTAGAGCCGCGGCTCCAGCGTCTGGAGCAAGGTGCGCCCGCCCCAGTCGAACTCGCGCTCGAAGGTGAGCTGTCCATCGATCGACGTGATCGGCACCGTCCGCGTCAGCGTCGTGCGCCCCCCGGCACTCACCGGCTCGTCGAGGTCGTAGTGCGTCATGTGCAGACCGATGCGTGGCGTCAGCGTCAGGGCGCTGCCACGCATCGGATAGGCATAGCTCGGGTGCAGCACGGTACGGCTGCCCTGGGTGCGGGTCGAGTCCGGATGGTCAAAGGCGGTGAACTCGCCGCGAAAATCCAGTTGCCCGAAGGCGTAGTCCCGGCTGCCGGTCAGACTCAGGCGCGGCAGCATGCGATAGGGCTCGACCCCCTCGATCGTCTGGTAGCCCTGCAGCAGCGCGTCCGCCCGCCACCAGTCGGCGCTCTGATAACCGAGCCGCGCCTGGTTGAGCAGGTGCGACTGGGACGTCACCGCCAGGCGGGAGCTGAGGTCCTCGAAATACGCCTTGTCCGAGATCCGGTTGAGGAGCAGGCCGCCCGAAACCGACGATGAGAAGCGCTGGGCGTGGCGCAGGCTGGCGGCGCCTCGACTGCCACCCCGGACATCATCGTTGTGCAGGTACTCCGCCCGGATCTCGCCTCCATAGTTCGGCTGCAGGTAGCGGAACTCGCCCCCCAGCTGCAGGCCACGCCGGCTCATGAAGCGGGGCACGAAGGTCGCGTCGAGGTTGGGCGCGATGTTCCAGTAGTACGGCTGGGTCAGGTCGAACCCGGTCTTGTTCGATTGCCCGACCGTCGGCGCCAGCAGGCCCGACTGGCGCTGTCCGACGAGCGGAAACTCGACCCACGGCATGTAGAACAGCGGCACGCCCTTGAACACCAGAGTCGAATGTCGCGCCTCGCCGACCTCGCTGGTGTAGTCCAGCGACAGCTCGCCGGCCCGCAGGTACCAGTCGGGATCCGGCGCCGGGCAGGTGGACCAGGTGGCACCAAAGAAGCGGTAGCGATCGGGCCCCTCGAAGCTGAGCTTGTCGGCGGCGCCGCCGCCGGAGATCGCGCGACCGCTGGCACCCTCCCCGGGACGGCGGGAGATGTGATAGTCCGGCGCCTCGAACTCGCCAGTGCGGCCTTCGACATTGAGCTTCAGCGAGGGTCCGGCGATGCGGTCCTCGCCACGGCGCAGTTCGACGTTGCCGGTCGCTTCGACCTCGTCGGTCGGATCCCGATAGATCAGGCGGTCGGCATTGAGCTGCAACTCACCACGCCGAAGGCGGGCGTCGCCTTCGGCGATGATCTCGGTGTCAGTCTGACCGCTGACCCGATCCGCCTCGACCTCGGTCGGCATCGCCGCGTCGCCGCCGTCGACCGCCCAGGCTGGCGCGGCACACCCCAGCGTGAGCAGCAACAATGAATGCGGCAGGGACCGGCACGAACTCGGCAAGAACGACTCCATCGGGGCCTCGATCCACGCGACACGGCCGGTGCGCGCCCGAAGCTTGTAAAATCCGGCGATTCTACACGATGGCCATGGAGCTCCCGGGTGCAACGATTGATGGAAATTCAGGAATGGGTGGCCGCTCGCGATCCCGACCGAGCGTTCTGGATGGAGCCCGCCTCCGCCGACGCCAGCTTCCGCCGCTACCACCGGGTGCACTTCACCGATGACGACAGCACGCTGATCGTCATGGACGCCCCGCCCGCCCACGAGGACTGCCGCCCGTTCGTGCAGGTGGCGCAGCTCTTCGGCGAGGCCGGCGGGCATGTGCCGACGGTGATCGACCAGGACCTTGAGCGCGGCTACCTGCTGCTCAGCGACCTGGGCACGACCACCTACCTGGAGGCGCTGGCGCAGGGTGCCCCCCACGACCTCTACGCCGAGGCCCTCGGCTCGCTGATCGCGATCCAGGGGGCGAGCCGGCCGGGCGTGCTGCCCGAGTACTCGGAGGCCCTGCTGCGGCGCGAACTCGAACTGTTCCCCGAGTGGTACGTGGCAAAGCACAAGGAGGTCACGCTCGATGACAGGCAGCGGGCCACACTCGACACCGTCTTCGAACGGATTCTGGCGGTGAATCTCGCCGAGCCGCAGGTTTTCGTTCACCGCGACTTTCACAGCCGCAACCTGATGGTGAGCGAGCCCAACCCCGGCATCCTCGACTTCCAGGATGCCGTGTATGGCCCGATCAGCTACGACCTCGTCTCGCTGCTGAAGGACGCCTACATCCGCTGGGAAGAGGACTTCGTGCTCGACCTGCTGGCGCGTTACTGGGAAACCGCGCGCAAGCTCGGCCTGCCGGTACGCCCCGAGTTCGCCGACTTCCACCGCGACTTCGAGTGGATGGGCGTCCAGCGTCACATCAAGGTACTTGGCATCTTCGCGCGCCTCTGTCACCGCGACGGGAAGGCAGGCTACCTGAATGACATGCCACTGGTGATGGACTACCTGCGTCGCGCCTGCGAACGCTACATCGACCTGAAACCCCTGCTGCGCCTGCTGGACCAGATCGACCCGATCGAACGCAGCGTCGGCTACACCTTCTGAGCCCGATGCGCGCCATGATCCTGGCCGCCGGCCGCGGCGAGCGGATGCGGCCACTGACCGACGCCCTCCCCAAGCCGCTGCTGGTGGCCGGCGGCAAGCCACTGATCGTCTGGCACATCGAGAAGCTGCGCGCCGCGGGCTTCACGGAGCTCGTAATCAATCACGCCCACCTGGGCGAGCTGATCGTCCGCGCGCTCGGCGACGGGCGGAATCATGGCGTGTCGATCCGCTACTCGGCCGAAGGCAAGGCCCTGGAAACCGCAGGCGGAATCCGCCACGCCCTGCCCCTGCTCGGTGACGCGCCCTTCCTCGTGATCAACGGGGACATCTTCTGCGATGCGGACCTGGCTGCCCTGCGCCAGCCGCCTGATCGGTTCGCCAGCGGCGCCGACCTCGCCCATCTCCTGATGGTCCCCAACCCGCCCCACCATCCCGGTGGCGACTTCCACCTGAACGGGTCCGGGCGGCTGTCGCAGGCGGGCGAGCCCCGCCTGACCTTCGCCGGCATCGGGCTCTACCAAGCCGCCCTGTTCGAGGGTCTGGAGGACGGTCAGGCCGCCCCCCTCGGCCCGCGGCTACGCGCGGCGATGGACGCCGGTCGCATCGGCGGGCAACGCCATGACGGCCTGTGGCTCGACATCGGCACGCCGCAGCGGCTGTCCGACCTCGACCGCCGCCTGCGGCTCGCCGGTCACCCGATCGCCCGCGACGATCGCCAGCACCCCTAGCACCGCGAACACCGCTGCGGCGATCCCGTGCATCAGGCGCACGGGCATCCGCTCAGCGAGCCGCTCGCCGACGACGACGGCCGGTACGTTGGCCAGCATCATGCCCAGCGTGGTGCCGGCGACCACGGCCACCAGGCTGTCGTACTGGGCGGCCAGGGCCACCGTCGCAATCTGCGTCTTGTCGCCCATCTCGGCCAGGAAGAAGGCCACCAGCGTCGTGCCGAAGACCCCGAAGCGGGACGTGCTCGCGCTCTCGTCGTCGAGCTTGTCGGGCACCAGCATCCAGGCCGCCATGGCGATGAACGAGAGGCCCAGCACCCAGCGCAACACGTCGGGGCCGAGCAGGTCGGCGACCCACGCGCCGACGGCGCCGGCGAAGGCATGGTTGGCCAGCGTCGCCACGAGGATGCCAAACGCGATGGGCCACGGCCGCTTGTAGCGGGCCGCCAGAAAGAAGGACAGCAACTGCGTCTTGTCGCCGATTTCGGCAAGGGCAACGATGCCCGTGGAGATCAGGAAGGCTTCCATTGGGATACCCGGGGCCGGAGCGGACAACCGTTGACCACCCGCCCGCTCCGGCCCGGAGACGGCGGCGTGGTCAAAGGTCTTGCCAGGCGCGGTGATCCGCGCTGCCCGCACCATGCCGGACGGCAAGTGTGTTGATGCGGGCCCCGCCGGTAAATGGCGGGCGGCTACTCCCCAGTGACGGGCGGACTATAGCAGCGAATGCGGCGGCGCACCAGACGCTCAGCGCGCCACCAGCACCGGTATGTCCGCGCCTTTCAGCAGGGGGCTTGCCACCGAGCCCAGCAAGAGACTGGACAGGGCCGGCGCGCCGGCGCCGATGACAAGCAGCTCGACCTTGCGCTCCGTCGCGAACTGCTGGATCGTTTCGGCGGCATGCCCCACCGCCACATGGGGGACGCAGGGCACCTGCGCGGCCTCGAGGATGGCCCTCGCGCCCGCGAGGGCGGCCAGCCCCTCCTCCCGGTACCAGCCCTGCAGGGCGTCGGCGCTGACGAACATGCGCAGGTGACCGGACTCGACCGCGGGTTGCACGTTGAGCAGGTGCACCTCGGCGATCAGGCCGCCGGCCAGCAGCCGGACGACCCACCGCGCGGCGGCTTCGCACGGCGCCTTGCCATCAATGGCCACAAGAATCCTGAGGGGCTTCACGGCGTCGCTCATCGGGCTACTCCAGCGGAATTTCTCGGACCGGGCCAGCCGGCCGCGCGCGACGCGCGGCGAGCCAGCGTCCGAACACGACGACCAGCAAGGCACCGGCGGCGCCGGCGCTGACGTGGGCACTCGGCAGGTGCGCCTCGGACCAGGCCCGGGTCACCACGTCCGTGACCAGCATCCCGCCGGCAATCCAGCCGAGGAGGGCGCCGCCGAGGGTCACGACGAAGGGGAAACGGTCCATCAGGGACAACACGATGCGGCTGCCCCAGACGATGATCGGTATCGACACCAGGATGCCGAACACCACCAGCCGCATGTCCCCATGGGCTGCGCCTGCGACCGCCAGCACATTGTCGACACTCATCACGGCGTCTGCCACGACGACCGTCTTGACCGCTCCCCACAGGGTCGCGCTGCCTTCGATCGCGCCATGGCCATCGTCCGCCTCCTCGGGCAACATCAGCTTGACGCCGATCCACACCAGCAGGGCCGCACCGACCACCTTCAGCCACGGCAACTCGAGCAGGTGCAGGGCAAAGAAGATCAGCACGATGCGCAGCCCGATGGCGCCCACCACGCCCCAGAAAATGCCCCGGCTGCGCTGGTGCTCTGGCAGACGACGGCAGGCCAGCGCGATCACGACCGCGTTGTCGCCACCCAGCAGGATGTCGATGGCAATGATCTGCGCCACCGAGATCCAGAAGGTGGTGGTGAGGAAGGCTTCCATGGGGCTCCGATCGGCCATCGGGCTTGCGGCCGGCGGCCCGACTCTACCCGCCCGCCTGCCGCGACTCAAGCGGCGGTTTGGCCTGCCACCGCAGGCTGGGGCACAATCGCGCCACACAGAGCTGTGGCAGGACCGTGCCGTGAGCAAGCAACTGGAATTCGACGTCCTCATCGTGGGTGCCGGCCTCGCCGGGGCGAGCCTGGCCGCGTCGCTGCGCGGCAGCCCCCTGAGCGTTGGCGTGGTCGAGGGGGCCGTGCCGCGCCTCGCCGAGGGCTGGGATGCGCGCATCTATGCCATCAGCCCGGCCAGCAAGACCTTCCTCGAGGAGATCGGCGCATGGGCCCACCTCGATCACACGCGCATCGGCCCCGTCTACGACATGCGGATTTTCGGCGACCGCGACGGGCGACTGGATTTCTCGTCCTACGACTGCGGCCTCGAGGCGCTGGCCTGGATCGTCGAGTCGTGCCGCATCCAGATGGAATTGTGGGAGACCATCAAGCGCCAGCATCGCCTGACCCTGCTCTGCCCCACCCGGCCGGCTGCGCTTTCCTGGAACGAAGATCGGGCGAAGCTGACCCTGGAAGACGGGCGCGTGGTCTCGGCCCGGCTCGTGGTCGGCGCGGACGGGGCCAACTCGTGGGTCCGGCAGCAGGGCGGCATCGCCGAACGCTTCAGCCCCTATGGCGAGAAGGGCGTGGTGGCCAATTTCGCCTGCGAGGTGGACCACGCCGGCTGCGCGATGCAGTGGTTTCTGCCGGAGGGCATCCTGGCCTGGCTTCCGCTGCCCGAGCGCCGGATCTCGATGGTGTGGTCGGCGCCGGATGCACTGGCCGACGAACTGGTAAGCCTGTCGCCCGGCGATCTGTGCGAGCGGGTGGCCGCGGCCGGCGGGCGGAAGCTCGGCGCGCTCTCCCCCCTGACGCCCGCCGCCGCCTTTCCGCTGCGCCTGATGCGGGTCGAGCGGCCGGTGGCCCATCGTCTGGCACTGATCGGCGACGCCGCCCATGCCATCCACCCGCTATCGGGTCACGGCATCAACCTCGGCTTCCAGGACGCGCGCGCCCTCGCGGCACGACTTGCACCACTCCCATCGTGGCGCGATCCGGGCGAACGCGCCCTGCTCGATAGCTATGCCCGCGCCCGCGCCGAGGAAACCCTGTTGATGCAATACACGACCGACGGGCTGAACCGCCTGTTCCGGCCAGCACACCCGTTCGTCGCTCAAATTCGCAACCTCGGGCTGAACCTGACCAACGCCCTGCCGGTCCTACGCAACATGCTTGTACGCTACGCAGTCAGCGGTCACTTCTGACCCTGCCTTGAATCGACCCAACCGAGACCTGCTTTGATGAAGATTCCGATGTTCAGGCTGGCGCTGCCAGCACTCGCCGCCGCCCTCCTGGTCACCGCCGGCCCCGCTCGCGCCGACGAGGAGAGCGTGCGCAAGGGCGTCAATGATTTCCTCGGCGTCGCCGCCGTCGACTCGGTCAAGAAGATTCCGTACGGCGAACTGTACGAGGTCGTATTGAAATCCGGCGAGCTGATCTACACCGATGTGACGCTGAGCTACATCCTCGACGGCCAGATCATCGACGGAAAGACCCGCCGCAACATCACACAGGCGCGCCTCAATGAGTTGCAGCGCATCGATTTCTCGACCCTGCCGCTCGACCAGGCGATCAAGCAGGTCAAGGGGGACGGCAGCCGCGTGATGGCGACCTTCGAGGATCCCAACTGCGGCTACTGCAAGAAGCTCGCGGCGGAATTGCAGAAGGTCGACAACGTGACCGTCTATACCTTCATGATCCCGATCCTGTCGGCCGATTCCGGTGTCAAGGCACGCAGCATCTGGTGCGCCGAGGACAAGGTCACCGTCTGGAACGACTGGATGATCGGCCAGAAGGCGCCAGCCAAGGCGTCGTGCGACAGCAACGCGATCGACAAGAACGCCGAGTTTGCGCACAAGCTGCGCATCAACGGCACGCCGACGATCTTTTTTGCCGACGGCAATCGCGTAGGCGGCTACATCCCCGCCGCCGAGATCGAGAAGTCCCTGTCCGTGGCGGCGGGCACCGAGCGCTAGGCGGATATTCCCGCCCGCAGTGCCGGCGGGGGCGCCCACTCACCTGAGCAGGTGGGCGACACGCACAGTGTCGACGCGGTCAGGGTGCGGCCTGCGCTGCCGCCATGCGCGCCAGCATCCGGAGCCCCACCGGCTCGCGTCACGCCGGCGGACCAAAAAAAAAAGAGGCGCGGTGTGAACCGCGCCTTGCTCCCCCTCCCGTTGCCGGTCCCATGCCGGGCCGGCCCTCCGTTGTCCTGTCTGAAAAAAGCCCGCGCACTTGGCGCGGGCTTCTCTCGCCCGACTCAGCCCTTGAGCTGATCGAGGATTGCCGGGTTCTCGAGGGTCGAGGTGTCCTGCGTGATCTCTTCGCCTTTGGCCAGCTGACGCAGCAGACGACGCATGATCTTGCCCGAGCGGGTTTTCGGCAGGTTCTCGCCGAAACGGATGTCCTTCGGCTTGGCGATCGGACCGATGTCCTTGCCAACCCACGCGGACAGCTCCTTGGCCAGGGCGGCCGCTTCGTCGCCGGACGGACGGGGACGCTTCAGGACCACGAACGCGACGATCGCCTCGCCGGTCAGGTCGTCCGGGCGACCCACCACGGCAGCCTCGGCAACCAGCTCGTGCGCCACCAGGGAGGACTCGATCTCCATCGTACCCATGCGGTGACCGGAGACGTTCAGCACGTCGTCGATACGACCGGTGATGGTGAAGTAACCGTTGTCCTTGTCGCGGATCGCGCCGTCGCCCGCCAGGTACAGCTTGCCCTGGAAGTCGGCCGGGAAGTAGGACGACTTGAAGCGGTCGGGATCACCCCACACGTTACGGATCATCGACGGCCAGGGGCGCTTGACGACCAGGATGCCGCCCTGTCCCCAGGGCACTTCGGTACCGGTCTCGTCGACCACCGCGGCCTGGATGCCGGGGAACGGCAGCGTGCAGGAACCCGGCACGAGCGGGGTCGCGCCCGGCAGCGGGGTAATCATGTGACCACCCGTCTCGGTCTGCCAGAAGGTATCGACGATCGGGCAGCGGCTGCCGCCAACGTTGTCGTAGTACCACTCCCAGGCGGCCGGATTGATCGGTTCGCCGACCGAACCCATGATGCGCAGGCTGGTGAGGTCGTACTGCTTCGGGTGGACCTTCTCGTTGGCGTCGGCCGCCTTGATCAGGGAACGGATCGCGGTCGGGGCGGTGTAGAAGATGCTGACCTTGTGGTCCTGGATCATCTTCCAGAACCGGCCGGCGTCCGGATACGTGGGCACGCCCTCGAACACGATCTCGGTCGCGCCGCAGGCCAGCGGGCCGTAGGCGATGTAGGTGTGTCCCGTGACCCAGCCGATGTCGGCCGTGCACCAGAAGACATCGTCAGGCTTGATGTCGAAGGTGTACTTCATGGTCAGCACGGCGTGCAGCAAGTAGCCGGCGCTCGCGTGCTGGACACCCTTCGGCTTGCCCGTGGAACCCGAGGTGTAGAGCAGGAACAGCGGATGCTCGGATTCGACCCACTCCGGCTCGCAGGTTTCGGACTGACCCGCCAGGGCGTCGTCGAGCCAGACGTCGCGACCCTCGACCATCGTGACGGCCCCGCCGGTCCGCTTGACGACGATGACGTTGTTGATGGTTTCGCAGTGCTTGCCCTCGGCGTCATCGGCGAGCGCCTCGTCGGCGATGGGCTTGAGCGGAAGGGCCTTGCCGCCGCGGAACTGACCATCGGAGGTGATCAGCGCAACCGCGCCGGCGCCTTCGATACGGTCACGCAGGGACTGGGCCGAGAAGCCACCGAAGACCACCGAGTGAGTCGCGCCGATGCGGGCGCAGGCCTGCATCGCGACGATGCCTTCGATCGACATCGGCAGGTAGATGACGACGCGGTCGCCCTTCTTGACGCCCATGCCGCGCAGGGCATTGGCCATCTTGCAGACGCGGCCCAGCAGATCCTTGTAGGTCACCTTGGTGACGTCGCCACCGTCGGCCTCGAAGATGATCGCGACCTTGTCGCCCAGGCCGGCATTGACCTGGCGGTCCAGGCAGTTGTAGGAGACGTTCAGCTTGCCGTCCGGGAACCACTTGAAGAAGGGCGCCTCGCTTTCGTCCAGCACGGTGTTGAACGGCGTCTGCCACTCGAGCAGCTCACGGCCATGGCGACCCCAGTAGCCTTCATAGTCACGCTCGGCCTCGTCGCACAGGGCCTTGTAGGCCTCCATGCCAGACACAGCGGCGTTCTTCACCAGCGCTTCCGAAGGAAGGTACACCTTGGCCTGGGTCGACTCGTTATTCGACATTACTCACCTCTCCTTATCTCTCTTCAAAGATTTCAGGACCTGCTCTCGAGCGGGGTCCGTCGGCTGACCGACAGCCCCTCCTGTCGCTGCTCTTGTTCTTGACCGATCAGAATACAGCGATTTGAACAAGTATTGCTTACACGGGACTTACATATCTTACATAAGACTCGTCAAGTTGGGTTGACGCAACGCAACAATACAGGCCCAAGCGATGCTAGAATCGCGCGCCCCCATTGAGACTACGGCGAATCCATTCCATGCTGCGCTTCGTCAATTTCCTGGAATCCACGATCTTCTGGAGCCGCTGGCTGCAGGCGCCCCTCTACCTCGGCCTGATCGTTGCCCAGGGCGTATACGCCTACAAGTTCATCAAGACGCTGTTCCAGCTCGTCACCGGTGTCGCGACGATGACCAGCGACCAGATCATGCTGATCGTGCTCGGCCTGATCGATGTGGTGATGATCGCCAACCTGCTGATCATGGTCATCATAGGCGGCTACGAGACCTTCGTCTCCCGGCTCAATCTCGATGCCCACCGCGACCAGCCCGAGTGGCTCAATCACATCAATGCGGGCGTGCTCAAGATCAAGCTCGCCACGGCCTTGATCAGCATCTCGTCGATCCACCTGCTGTCGTCGTTCATGAACGTCGAAAACGTGCCGGAGAAGACCCTCCTGTGGCAGGTGATCATCCATGCTACGCTACTTATTTCCGCACTATTGCTGGCAATTACCGACAAGGTGATGAACCAGAGCGTGCAGATCGAGGCGGGCCACTGAGCCTCCAGACGCTCGGATCCCGGACCGAATTCCATCATCCCGAGGGAAACCCATGACTGTCATTCGCCAGGACGATTTCGTCCAGTCCATCGCCGATGCCTTCCAGTTCATCAGCTACTACCATCCGCTCGACTACATCCAGGCCCTCGGCAAGGCCTATGAGCGCGAGGAGTCGCCCGCGGCAAAGGACGCCATCGCCCAGATCCTGACGAATTCGCGCATGTGCGCCGAAGGTCACCGCCCGATCTGCCAGGACACGGGGATTGCCGTGGTCTTCCTGAAGGTCGGCATGAACGTGCGCTGGGACGCGACGATGTCGGTCCAGGAAATGATCAACGAGGGCGTACGACGGGCCTACAACCACCCCGACAACAAGCTGCGCGCGTCGGTCCTGCTGGATCCCGCCGGTGCCCGCAGGAACAGCAAGGACAACACGCCGGCCGTGGTCCACTACGAGATCATCGAGGGCGATCACGTCGAGGTCACCTGTGCGGCCAAGGGCGGCGGCTCCGAAAACAAGTCGAAGATGGTCATGCTCAACCCGTCCGACTCGATCGTGGACTGGGTCCTCAAGACCGTCCCGACGATGGGCGCCGGCTGGTGCCCGCCGGGCATTCTCGGGATCGGCATCGGCGGCACCCCTGAAAAGGCCATGCTGCTAGCCAAGGAATCCCTGATGGATCACGTGGACATCCAGGATCTGCAGGCCAAGGCCGCCTCGGGTGCCGAACTGAGCCGCGTCGAGGCGCTCCGCCTGGAGCTCTTCGAAAAGGTCAACGCGCTGGGCATCGGCGCCCAGGGGCTCGGCGGCCTGACCACCGTGCTCGACGTCAAGATCCTCGACTACCCGACCCACGCCGCGTCGCTGCCGGTCGCAATGATCCCGAACTGCGCTGCCACCCGCCACGTGCATTTCGAACTGGACGGGTCCGGCCCGGCACAGCTCGCGGCACCGAAGCTCGAGGACTGGCCCGACGTGACCTGGAAGGCCGACACCAACGTCGCCACCCGCGTGAACCTCGACACGCTGACCCAGGCCGAAGTTGCCTCCTGGAAGCCCGGCCAGGTGCTGCTCCTCAACGGCAAGATGCTGACCGGGCGCGACGCCGCCCACAAGCGGATCCAGGACATGCTGGCCAAAGGCGAGACGCTGCCGGTCGATTTCACCAACCGCATCATCTACTACGTCGGCCCGGTTGATCCCGTCCGTGACGAGGTGGTCGGCCCGGCCGGTCCCACCACGGCCACCCGGATGGACAAGTTCACCCGGATGATGCTCGAGAAGACCGGCCTGATCGCGATGGTCGGCAAGGCCGAACGCGGCCCTGTGGCGATCGATGCCATCAAGGACAACAAGGCGGCCTACCTGATGGCCGTGGGCGGCTCCGCCTACCTGGTCTCGAAGGCAATCAAGAACGCCCAGGTGGTGGGTTTCGGCGACCTGGGCATGGAAGCCATCTACGAGTTCGAGGTCGAGGACATGCCGGTGACGGTGGCGGTCGATTCCGCCGGCACCTCGGTCCACAACACGGGACCGAAGGAGTGGCAGGCCAGGATCGGCAAGATTCCGGTTACGGTCGCCTGACGACGGACCCACCCGACGAGCCCGACCGCGATCGGGCTCTTTTTTGGAGTCGCACGATGTTCTGGCTGGATCTGGCGGTGGCGAGCCGCCGAGACGCCGAGCGCGCCTATTTCGACCTGGAAGACTCCGTGGCTGCAGCGGACGATATTCCTCGCGAGCGCATCGAGGACCTGTCCGAGTTCGAACTCGCGCACCTCGGCATGCTGCTGTGCGCGGGATACGAGCCAGCGCTCGTGCTCGATGGCGACCTGCCTGACGAGATCATCACGGCCTGCGACCCGCGGCTGGTCCATGCCCTGGCCGAGCTTCCCGCGGCGGCGTTGGCGCCGCTCGCCGACCGCTGGCAGGCCGCGAGCGGCGTGACCGCAGGCACGCCGGCACTGGCGTCGCTGAAGGCACTGGCGGAAGAGGCCCGGACTCGGGACTTGCCGCTGCTGTACGCCCAGGGGAGCGACCGGGGCGGCGCGATCGGGGAGGATTGAAGCCCACTCGCTTCAGGCGGGTCGCTCGACCGCGAATCGCACCCTCACGCCGAGGCCATGACCGCCGTCCGGGCGAGGTAGCCCGTCAGTGAAGTCGAGCCTGGCGCGGGCCGCGCAGACGATGCGCGACACGATCGACAGGCCCAGTCCGCAGCCCTCCTGGTCCGATTCATGACCCCGGTAGAATCGCTCCGCGAGCCTCGCGCGGTCGGCCACCGGCACACCCGGGCCATCATCGAGGACATGCAGGTCCACATGCGCGCCCGCGCCGATCACTTCGACCTCGACCCGTCCCCCTTCGCGGCCATAGCGCAGGCCGTTGTCGACCAGGTTGCCCACGAGCGCCCGCGCCCACGTCTCGTCCAGCCAGACCAGCACGCCCCGGGCGGCCTCGAGCTGGATCTCCTGTCCCCGCTGGAGCGCGCGCGGCGTCAGTTCGGCGCAGGTCGCCGCGGCCACGTCGCCGAGGTCGAGCGGGTGATCACCGATGACGAGCGCCGCCGAGGGGTCGAGGCGGGCCAGCGCCAGCATCTGCTCGACGAGGTGCGTCATGCGGACGACGCCGTCATGGACATTCATCAACGCGCGGTTCCGCTCGAGCGCATCATCGACCCGCATCGCCACCTGGGCCTGGACCCGCAACCCCGCCAGGGGCGTACGCAATTCATGCGCCGCGTCGGCCGTGAACCGGCGCTCTCCTTCGATGGCCTGGGCAACGCGCACGGTCAGGCTGTCGATCGCCTCGATCAGGGGCGCGATCTCTGTCGGACACGATCCGGTCAGCCCGATGGGCCGCAACTGGTCCACCGGCATCCGGCCCACCGTTCCGGCCGCCTGCTGGACGGGGTGCATGGCGCGCCCGATGCCCCACCAGATGGCGATCGCCATCAACGGAAAACCAACCACCAGTGGAATCAGAAGGTGTTCGGCAAACTCGTGGCCGAGGTCCTCGCGGATCGCGTAGCGCTGGCCGACGATGACCCGGTAAAGGCGCTCGTCCCGGTCCGTTTCCGTGCGGACGAAGATGCGCCACGGCACCGCGTCGATCGTCACGCGCAGGAAGCCGTCTTTCAGGCGCCCGCCTGGCGGCAGCCCCACCTGCTCTTCCGGCAGATGGGCCAGCACCTCCCATCGACCGTCGCGCATCGTCAACACCTGGTAGAGCACCGGCAACCGGTACGGATGCGCCTGCTCCGCGGTCGGCATGACGATCTTCTCGGCATCGGCGCCCATGACCAGGCCCAGCAACAGCTCGCTGGCCTGGACCATCTGGGCATCGAACAGCTCGTCGGTTTCCTCGAGGGCGTGCAGGAACGCCGACACGGCCGCGCCAAGCCAGAGCACGCCCATCACGCCGATCAGGACGGCCATCAGCCGCCCTCTCAGCGAATAGTGCCCGCCGCTCATACCTCGGCCGATTCGTC
>JBNLCM010000096.1:0-21849 GCA_050303815.1 Rhodocyclaceae bacterium | reverse complement strand
TCATCGGTTCGCCATCAAGGTAGGGGAAGAGCTGGCCATCCAGTCGCCGGCAGAAGTCGGGTTCGTCGTAGCCATCACAGGCGATCAGCGAATCCACCATGAGCGCCAACAGGTGGCAGGCCTGGGATCCGTCCCCGGCCGCGAGGCCCGCGTGGTAGTGGTCATCGCGGGGCGCCGTGTAGCCGTCGATCCAATCGCCGTAACGCGCCCGCATCTCGTCGAGGTCGTAGTACCAGTGTGGGCCGAGGGCGAGCGCATCGCCAATGAATGCGCCCATCAGGGCGCCGAGCGCGCGATCCCGCGGGGTAATGTCCGGCTGCATCATGGTGGGTCCTGTGGCGGGGGGGCAAGGAACTCGAGGGGGCAGCCGCAGTCTCCGCAGAACCGGTCGCTGCTGCCTACCGGCGTCTCGCAGGCCGGGCACATGCGTTCGGTACGCCCGGAGCTATCGGGGGGCATGGCAGTCGGCTCGGTGAGCGGCAGGTCTTCCCAGGGGTCGGCTGGCGTATCGACGACGCGCACGCGGTAGCGCTTCGCGGGCCGTTCCTCTTCGTCGGGCGCCGCCTCGGGTGCTTCGCTGGCCTGAAGGTAGATGTGGCAGAGGCCATTCATCTGGATCACGCCAAGAACGCCCGCCAGAAGGGCGAAGACCAGAGCAAAACCGATGCTCCCTGCCACTGCCAGGGCCGGGTTGGCGACCGGCAGGTCGCCCCCGCCGTAGCCGCCGAAATCCCCGATCACCCCCTCGGAGAGAATCCCTGCCGCGAGCCCTCCGATGCTGGTGCTGCCCGCCAGGACGAACAGACTCGCCACTGACCCGATCAGGCCGATCAGGATCCCAAGCAGAATGAGCGATACCAGAACCTCCAGCGGGCGCTCCCCGGCAATCCCGAGCAGTTCCCGCACGGCCTCGCGAATCGAGCGGCCCGACCAGAGCGCTGGCGCGATCATCGACACGGTGACGGTCAGCCCAAGCAGCAGCAGGGCGGCGCCCAGGACCAGTGCCGGGACGAACACGGTCAGCAACACGGGTCCCAGGAAGGGGAGCCTGCACAGCCACAACAGTGCCGCGGCGAGCAGCAGATAGGCGGCATAGCTCAGGATGGCCAGCACAATGATCGCGAGGAATCGCGCAAAGCAGCCGGCGCCGCCGGTCAGCAACTGAACGAAGCCCCGCTCCGGCAGACCGCGCGCGGCGTCCATCAGCGCGAGGCCGGCGGCATTGATCACCGATGCCGCCAGGACCGCGGCGAGCAGGTTGAGGCCCACGGCCAGCAGCGGGCTGCCGGCCCAAGCCGCCAGGCCGCTGCCGAGTCCTGCCACGATGGCCACCAGCAGGAACCCCCCCAGCATGACCGTCAGCGCCTGCCGGTTGCGTACACCATCGAGGGCACGGATGGCCGCCGCGTAGCGGCCGGTTGTGAGGGTCTGGATCACAGGCATGGTGGACGCCCCTCTTCAGGCACCGCGTTGAGCGGTCTTACTGATTCTTGACGGCGCACTCGGGCACCGTGTTCCAGCGGTCCGGCGCGCAATGGCTCCAGCGCACCTTCTCGCGGCAGATGGCCTTGGCAAAGAACGATTTCTCGTCACAGACGGCCAACTCGGCGCGGAGCGTGATCAGCCAGGAGGGCACGACGGGCTCGGGGGGCGTGACCGGCTCGGGCGCTGGCGGCGGCGCAGGTTCCGGCTCGGGGGCCGGCTTCGGCTCAGGCTTGGGTTTGGGTCGAGGTTTGGGCTTTGGCGCGGGTTTCGGCGCCGGCTTGGGTGCCGGCTTGGGTGCCGCCTCCGGCGCTTCCGCGCTCGGCGGGGCCGCAGTGTCTTCGGTCGGGGCCGGGCCGTTGCCAGCCGAGTCGCTCGGGCCAGTGTCCTCGGGGGCCGCGTCCGACAACGAATCGGACGGGGCGCCATCGGATGCGACGGGGCCGTCGCCCAGCGAGGGGGCTGGCTCTGACAGGCTGTCTCCGGACGGCAGGGACGGCGCCCCGTCGGGCACCGGCACGGGCGTGTCCGCCTCCATCGGCACCGAGGGAAGCGGCGGCGGGGGTGGCGTCGGCTCGGCAGATGTTTCAGTGCGGGTGGGCGTCGCCGGCGCATCGGCCGTGAGCCACCACGCCACGCCTCCGCCGATCAGCGCAGCCGCGCCCACCGCGGCCAGCACGGCGGGCAGCAGCCGGCGGTTGCGAGGCGCCGGCGGCGCACCCGCTCCGACCTCGCGGTCCAGATCGTCGGCGCGCAGCCGGACGGTCTCCGCACTCCATTCCGTTGGCGGCTCGGCCATCGGGTTGGCGTCGCGCGGCTCGGGTGGTGCTGAACTGGCTTCCGGGGGCAGTGGCGGGAGCGGTTCGTCGGCAGTCTTGCCCATGCCCGCCAGCGGCGACCGCATGATGACGGTACCGTCCGGGTCGCCGCCCGCTGCCGGCGACATGGCTTCGGCCTGGCGGAGCATTTCGAGGGCGGCGGGTGTGGCCGTGTCCTGGCGCAGGGGCTGGGCCCCTTGGCCGACACCGCTCGACGGCATACTGGCGGCATCGTCCGGGGAACTGTCCGCGCTCGGCTCCGTGTCTGGCGCCTGGCCCTGCCGCGCCGCGCCGGAAAAGGCGCTTTCGGGGTTCCAGTCGCTCTCCAGCATCATCTCGGTGAACGGATCGTCGGGAATCTCGCCGATGCTGCTGGGTTTCCATTCGTCGGCTTCGGGCGGCATGCCCTGGCCAGCCGGCGACGGCTCAGGGGCGTCCCCGCTCTCGGGCACCTCGGGTCCGGGGTAGGCCTGGGTGGTGTCGTAGTCCTGATAGAAGTTGCCGCCACCGCCAGCGGCGCCGCCGGGGTCGGGCTGCAGGTCGGATCCGCAGGCCGGGCAGAAGGCCTTGCCTGGTGGCAGTTCGGCGCCACAGGTCGGGCACGGCGTGGTTTCAGCCTGCGCCGCGCCGCAGAGCGGGCAGAACTTGGAGCCGGGACGAATTTCTTGATGGCAGGAAGTGCAGTTCATACGGCGAGCCCGAAGCCGCAGGGGCCGAGGTGCGTCGGAGTCACTGGAACTCTCATTATCGCATCCGGCGCGATCGAGGTGCGTTGCGTGTTTGCGTCAGCGACCCGGCGCGGCACAGGCGGGCTGGCCTGCGGGCGGATTGGCCGGCTGCAACTGCCGGCCCTTGCGCCGGTACAGCATGACCGGCGCACAGCGCTCGGCGTCGTGATAGATGCCCACGCAGTCGAGGCACTGGAAGCAGTCGTCGTAATCGATCGCCCCCGAGGCATGGATGGCGTCGTAGGCGCAATCGTGGCGACAACGCTGGCACGGTTTGCCGCATTCGCTGCGGCGGGGCAGCCAGGCCAGCAGTCGCAGCTTGCCCCCGACTGCCATCATGGCGCCCAGCGGGCACAGATAGCGGCAGAAGAACTTGTAATAGACCCCGGCCAGCACCAGCAGCAGGAGCGCATACGCGACGAACGGCCAGCTGCGGTTGAAGGCGACGGTAATCGAGGTCTTGAATGGCTCGACTTCGACCAGGCGCTCGGCCAGCTGGGGCGCCAGCGCGGCCAGCACCACCAGCAGCGCGAGCAGCCCATAGCGGGCACGGGAGAGCAGGCGCGACAGGCCGGCAGGCAGGCGCCGCTGCTTGACGCCGAGGCTGCGCATCAACAGGGCGCTGAATTCCTGCAGCGCGCCGAAGGGGCACAGCCAGCCACAAAAGGTGCCTCGCCCCCAGATGAAGAACGTGACGAGGGTGGCGGCAATCATCAGCAGGGACACCGGGTCGTAAAGGAAGCTGCCGAGTCCGGCGCCAGCGTTGAGGGACTTGATGGCACCGGTGACCTGGACGATTGACAGTTGGCCCTGGGCATACCAGCCGATGTAACCGAGCGTGAAGGCGAGGAAGCCGAGGCGGAAGACGCGCAGCCGGCGCTCATCCTCCACGATCCAGCGGGGGCGGGAGAGGACGGTGAAGAGCAGTAGCAGGGCGGCGCCAATCGTCATCAGCTCGACCTCGCGCGCCTGCCAGGCCTGCAGCCACTCGGGCGGTGGTGGGGGGGGACGATCGAACCAGCGCTCCGGTGCGTGGTAGTCGATCCGCGCATTGCGGTAGATGAACTCGGGCAGGATGAAGCCCTTCTCGCGGACCATCGAGAACTCGAAACGCATCGGGCCGCCCGGGTCCATGCCAGAGATCGGCGGCAGGGCCACATTGAGCTGGCTGTTGAACGCCGGCAGGCCGGGCGGCTGGCGAAGGTCGAGATCGAGGTCGCGCAGCTCGAACGGGGTGCCGCCCTGGGTCAGCGTGAGTTTCTGGGGGCTCGTGCCGCGGACGAAATTGGTGTCGATCAGGGTGTCCCGTCCGGCGGTTGCGATCCAGAAGGCATGCTGCCCGGCGTCGAGGCGCCACTTGAGCTTCTCGTAGCCGTCGTCGCCGAGCAGGGTCCGGCCGATGCTGGGGACGTTGAGGTAGGCCACCCACAATTCCAGGAACAGGCCGTCGGGGTCGCTGGCGGCCTCGGGATCGTCGCCTGCGACGTCGGAGTCGGCATACAGGGCCTCGACCTCGGCGTTGGTGAGCCGCAGGTGGCCAACCGCGCCGCTGTCCACCAGCGACTGGAAATCCATGGGTTCGAACACGTCGGCCTTCACCGTCGCGGGTGGCCCGATGTCCTCGCTACCGGCGAAGCCCAGCTTGGCGCGCGCCACGGCCAGGGCGCTGGTCAGTACCGTCTGGTTGATGATGCGGATCGAGGCCGTGGCCTTCGTGACCCCGTCCAGGACGACCCGGCGGCCGTCGCGGGTGCGTCCGGTGCCGCCGTAGCGCGAACTGACCGTGATCGGCGACGACAGGCTGATGCCCTGATATTGCGTCAGGAACGCCTTGAGCGGTTCTTCACCGAGGCCCCCCAGGAAGACCGGCTCATGCTGACGGAGAAGGGCCACGTCGAGGAAGGTGCCCTTCGCGTCCACCGCGATCAGCAGGTTCATCGGCGTGCCCTCGAAGCCCGGAATCGGAGCCAGGTCGATGGATTCGAACACGTAGCCCATGGGCTCACCGTCCGGACGCAGCTCACTCGTGATGGGCCAGGCGGGGATGTCCTGCAGTTTTTCCCCGACCTGAAGCGGGGGAGGGAAATAGCCTGCCACGGCATCGCGATCGAGGTCGCCGGCCAGCGCGGACAAACAGGTGACCAGCGCGGCCAGTGTGGCCAGCGCATGTCGGAATTGACGAATCATGCTTCGATCAATCCCGCGCGGACCGCGATCAGGGCCAGTTCGGCCGAATTGGCCGCGTTCAGCTTCTTCTTGATGTTGTAGAGGTGGGTGCCGACAGTGCTTGGAGACAGATGCTGGCTCTCGGCCACCTGATTCACGGATTGCCCCCTCGCGAGCAGCAGGAAGACGGCAAACTCCTTTTCCGTCAGGGCTTCGGCGGGATCACAGCTGCCACCGAAGCGGGCCAGCGCCAGTCGGGGCGCCAGGTCAGGATCGAGATAGCGCTCGCCGCGGGCAACGCGGGCGACGGCCTGGACCAGTTCCTGGGGGTCCGCCCGTTTCGACAGGTAGCCCGTTGCACCAATCTTCAGGGCGCGGGTCGGGACCTGGAGGTCGTCGTGGGCTGAGAGCATCAGGACATGGGCCTGTTCGTCGTGGGCGAGGATGCGTTCAAGGGCGCCGAGACCGCCGAGTCCGGGCATGGTCACGTCCATCACGAGTGCGTCGGGTGAGCAGGTGTCGTACAGGCGTACGGCTTCGTCGCCGCTCGATGCCTCGCCGACGATGGTCGCGCCCGCACCTTCGAGCAGCATGCGGAACCCCATGCGAACCACCGAGTGGTCGTCCGCAAGCATCAGGCGGAGCCCGTCGAGGGGCCGGTTGCTCATGATCGATCTCCGTTGTCCTGGTGGGATATCGCGCGGACCGGCGGGACGGGTTCCGCGCGGTGGCGCGGCAGCGGCAGCAGTGCAGTGACCATCGCTCCGCCATCCGGACTGGCTTCGAGTCCGAGCCGACCCCGGAGGGCCTGCACCCGCTCCCGCATCCCGGTCAGGCCGAAGCGGTTTGCCGCAGCCTCGGCGCCAAAACCCTGGCCGTCGTCGCTGATCGTCAGGGTGAGTTCGTCGTCGTCGCATTGGGCCGACACCTCGACGCGGGTCGCGTTGGCATGTCGGGCCACGTTGGTGAGGCTCTCCTGGAGGATGCGCAGGACGGCCAGACAGAATTCCTCGGGCAGGGCAACCGGCTCGGCGCTGATGCGCTGCTCGAGGACGATGTCGGGGTAGAGACCGGTCCAGTGGTCGCAGTATTCGACCAGCGCGGCCGCCAGCCGGCCGCGGGGCAAGGGTTCGGGGCGCCTCAGGCGGGCTAGGATGTGGCGGACGCCGTCCTGCATCTGCCCGGTCATGGCGAGGATGGCCTGGGCGCTGCCATGGACACCCGGGGCATTGCCGCTGCGCTGAGCGATCGCGCCGGCCATCGCGCGCACGGCCGTGACGCTCTGGCCGATCTCGTCGTGAAGCTCCCGGGCAATCTGCCGCCGTTCTTCCTCGAGTCGGGCCTGCAAGGCCTGATTGAAGGCCTGGTCCTCCTCGAGGCGGGCATTGCGCTGCAGGCTGGAATCGAGCTCGTCGGCCATGCGGTTGTAGCGGTCGGCGAGGCGGTCGAGCTCCAGCAGGCCGTGATGGGGCAGCCGGACATCGAAGCGCCCATCCGCGGTCTGCTCGAGGGCGGACTCCAGAGCGTGCAGGGGTTGTAGCGTGCGATCGATGGCGTGCCGGACGGCGAGGCCGAGCAGGACCAGCAGCGCAATCGCCCAGCCGCCGACCTCGACGAGGTTGTCCCAGGCGTCTAGAGTGGCACGGGACCCGTCGGGGACCAGGACGAGCCGCAGGCCGTCCACCGCGCGCACGCTAGGCTCGAAATGGGGCATCACCAGCGCTGCGAACCAGGCCGGCGCATCCCGGCCGGCCTTGTAGGTGGAGGCCGGCGAACGGTAGCGCAGCCGACCCTCGGCGTCGAACACCTCCAGCGAGTTCGCCCGCACCCGGCCGACCGCGGCCAGTTGCTCGGTCAACTGGGCCGTGTCGCCCCGCGCCTCCGCCTCATCGACGAGCACCTTCATCCATTGCTCGGCGACCCGGGTCGCGGCGTTGATCTCCTCCTGGATGGCGCCTCGGGTGGTGACGGTCCATGACAGGCCGACCAGCAGCAGGATCAGGGCAGCCGCCCCGGTGACCAGCAGGCCGATCCGATCATGGAGTCGATTTGCCACCCGATGGAACATCTAGCCTCCCCAGCGGTACCGGATGCCGACGAAGGCCGCCCGCGGCGCGCCCGGCGCTACGAACTGCTCGTCGGCCCATTCCTCGGTGTCGGTCAGGAACGCGCCCGAGGCGTCAAACGGGTTCTCGGCGAGGGCGCCGGCCGTGGCGTACTCGTGGTCGAACACGTTGTCGATGCGGCCGAACACCGTCCAGCCACTGCCCATGTCGTATTCTGCATCCAGATTCACAACCGCGTAACCCGCCACCTTGCCGCGGCCCGCGAAGTCCCGCGTTTCACCGAAGGCATCGGTACTGTCGCCGGCACGGTGCTGGTTGTTCTCGTTGCCGCGCACATACTGGTCAGAATAGCCGACCACGTCCATGCCGATACGCAGACCCTCGGCTGCGCGCCAGCTAAGGGCCAGCTTGAGGGCGTGCTCGGGCATGCCCGGCAGCCGGTCGCCCTTGCCCACGTAGATCTCGTCGTCCTGCCCGTCCGCGGTGCATTCGGCTGCCGTGCCGCGGCTGGAGTTGGCCTCTGACAACAGGCAGGCAGAGGACTGGAAGGTCGCGCGCAGCCAGTTGTAATCCACCTTCCAGTCGAGGGTGTTGCCGAGCTTGCCGGCGAGACCCAGTTCAGCGCCTTCCCGGCGAGTCTGGCCGAAATTGGTGAAATAGCCGGCACTGGTCGAGGTGCCGACGAAGAGGATGTCGTCGTGGTTGGTGGTGCGGTACACGCCCGCGTTCCACCGGATGGCGCCGCTGCGGCCTCGCACGCCAGCTTCCCAGGTACGTGCCACGACCTGTTCCAGGAAGGGGTCGGCGGCCAGTGCGTTGGGCAGCGTGCAGGGGTTCTCGGGGTCGGCGCACCCCAGTTCGATCGGTGTCGGCGCCCGGTTGCCCTGGCTGTATCCGCCGTAGACCGTGAGGTCGCTCGCCGCTTGCCAGGTCACGCCGACGGCCGGATTCAGCTTGTGGTAGGTGAAGTCGCCATCCAGGTTGGGCGGCTCGAAGTCGAGCTTGTCGCGGTTGATGACCCGGGTGCGGTTATAGCGCAGGGAGGCGGTTGCCGAGACGCTGCTGCCGATCGTCATCGTGTCGGTGAGGTACAGGCTCGTGGTGCGGGTCCGGCCGGACAGCCGGTTCTCCAGCTCGACATCGCCTTCCGCGTCGACGCCGCGGGAATCGTTCAGCTCGCCTTCCTGGGCGGTCTGTTCGAAGCGGGCGTGGCTGCGATCGTGGCTGAGCCCCACCGCGTACTGGTGGGTGCCCGTGATACGGCTCCATTGCAGGGCGAGGCCAACCGCGTTCTGGTCGGTCCGCGTGCGGTTGTTGACGCCGGAGTCCTCGCGGCTGCCGCCATTGGCCCGGGAGTCGAGACAAATGGCCGCCTCCTCGGAGCCCGGCTCGTACGCGTCCAGCTCGCAGCTCGCGTTGAATGGGCTGTCCTCGAAGTCGTCATTGCCGTCGCCATTGAGCGTCCGGGCACGGGTCCGTCGAACATAGACGTTGCCGGACAGCTGGTCGCTGTCGGTGAGCCAGTGGCTGCCGTTCAGGGCCAGAGTGACGGAGCGGTTCCGAGTGTTGTCCGGGTGGGTGAAGATCGATTCGCGGTCGCGGGCGAGCATCGACTCCGGCAGCAGCCCGTTGCCGGTCAGGTCGGTGCTTCCCGCCATCAGGGTGGCGCCGAGCTCGGTGGCGTCGTCCGTCCACGACAGCTTGCCGAAGAACTGGCCGACCTCCGAGGGGGAGCGGTCGCGCCAGCCGTCTTCGCGGAAACCCTCGGCCGCCATGAACCACGACAGGGCGTCCTGGCTGCCGCCGTGCTGGACCACGGCATTGACGCGTCCGAAGGATCCGCCGGACAGTTCCACCTCGGTGCCGGGATGCGTGTCGCCGCGCTTGGTGCGCAGCGTCAGGGCGCCGCCCAGGGTGTTGAGGCCGTAGAGCGGATTCGAGCCGGGGACCACCGTGATGGAGTCGATGGCCGCGCGCGGGATCAGGTCCCAGTTGACGACGTCGCCAAAGGGTTCGTTGATCCGGACGCCGTCGAGATACACGGACAGCCCCTGGGCGGTACCCAGCAGGGGCGAGGCCGTGAAGCCGCGATAGTTCAGGTCGGCCTGGAACGGGTTGCCCTGGACTTCATTGACGGTGATCGCGCCGACATTGCGCTCCAGTGCGCGCGTGGTGGAGATGCCGCCGGCTGCCTGCAGGGCTGACGCGGGGACCTGCTGCAGGTTCGACGGCACCTGGTCCCTGGGAACGCCGATGCCGGGGAGCAGGGTGGTGCCGATGATTTCCACCGGCGCCAGGGTCTGGGGTTCTGCGGCCTGGACTGGACCGACGCCAAGCAGCGCAATCAGCGCGGTGAGTCGGGTTGGGGTCGGGAGTGCGTGTCTCATGGTGTTCTTGTGCATTCTGTCTTCCCGGGAGCAGGAGTCGTGCCTAGCCGGCGCGCAGCCGATAGCGCACCGGTACCGTGATCTCGAGGTCCTCGTCGTCGAAGCCCTTGGGCGGCCTGGGCAACTGGCCACTGCCCTCCACGAGGGCGATGGCGTGCTTGTCGAGGACCTCATGCCCGCTCGAGCGGAGGACCCGCACCGACAGCAGGCCGCCCGTGCGGGCGATGGTCAACTGGAGCAGAACTTCGCCTTCCCAGCCCCGCATGGCCGCCAGCCGCGGGTAGCCCTGCGCGCTGGCGAAGCGCTTCGAGAGGGCGTCTCCATAGCGCTCGAGCAACCGGGGGTCCGGGCGCGGTGGCGGCGGTGGCGGTGGCGGTGGCGGTGGTGGCGCCTCGACGACCGGGGGCGGCGTGGGCGGGGCTTTGACCTCGGGTGGCGGTACCGGCCGGGGATCGGGCCTCGGCTCGGGCGGGGGGCTCGGCTTCGGCACGGGCTTCGGCACGGGCTTCGGCTTCGGTGCCGGCCTGGTTTTTGGCTGCGGCTTTGGCTGCACCACCGGCTCCGGGGGTGGGGGCGGTTCGAAAACCGGCGGGGGCACTTCGACCACGGGCGGCGGCACCTCGAAGGCGGGCAGCGGCGGGGTCTCGACCAGATAGGCCTGAAGCAGCCGCTCCGGGGGTTTCGGCGGCGCGGACCATTCGGGCAAGGCGGCGATGAGCGCACCGTGAAAGAGCGCAGAGAGCAGCCACGCAAGCAACGCACGGCGAGTGGCGAGTGGCGAGTCGAACGGGCTGGCTGGCTGGAGGGCGGCGGGGGGGCTCAAGGCTCGGTGCGGAATCTGAGGGCGCGAGGGGCAGAGTCTGGTGCAAGCGCCATGCCAGTGAAAGGGGGCGCGGCCCGAGGAAACCGAAATTTTTGGCATTGCCGGGTGCGTCATCCTGCGTCACGCCATGCTTTGTATCAATGTGGAGCAACTGGCAAGTTTCGGAACACTTGGCCGCATCGGTCCCGCGTGGGGAGGCAGGCGCGGCCGTCGGTCCGGGACAGACGACGGCGTATGGCGCGCCTTCCGAGTGGCAGCGGGCGATTCCGGTCGATTTCGATGACGCGCGTCTGGCGATTTTCGCGAGGCAGGCGCGGAAATTTTCCCGAATCACCAGATGGCATGTCCCTTGCGCAAATCGCTTGGCACCCCGCACAGATCCACACCCGGGCGGTCGGGGACGCACCGATAAAAATGAGGAGGTATTTTGATGAAAGACTGGAGCAAGACTCGTCCGGCCCGCGGCCTGGCCATGGGCGTCATCGCAGCCTCGGTTCTGGCGTGGGGCACCGCCTCCGCCGGCGTGACCGATGCGGACATCCTGAACGATGCCAAGACCACCGGCGACGTCGTGTCCTTCGGCATGGGCACCCAGGGCCAGCGCTACAGCACGCTGGACAAGGTCAACACCGGCAACGTGACGAACCTCGTGCCGGCCTGGACGATGTCCTATGGTGGTGAAAAGCAGCGCGGCCAGGAGTCCCAGCCGCTGATCCACGACGGTCGCCTGTTCGTGACGGCGTCCTACAGCCGCCTGTTCGTCTTCGACGCCAAGACCGGCAAGAAGCTCTGGAAGTACGAGCATCGCCTGCCGGACGGCATCATGCCCTGCTGCGACGTGGTCAACCGCGGTGCTGCCCTGTACGACAACCTCGTGATCTTCGGCACCCTCGACGCCCAGCTGCTGGCCTTCGACGTCGAGACCGGCAAGCGTGTCTGGCGCGCCAAGGTGGACGAGTATTCCGCAGGCTACTCCATGTCGGCTGCTCCGATCATCGTCAACGGCATGGTCATCACCGGCGTGTCCGGTGGCGAATTCGGCGTCATCGGGCGCCTTGAGGCCCGTGATGCCAAGACCGGCAAGTTGAAGTGGATTCGTCCGACGGTGGAAGGCCACATGGGCTACACCTTCGACGACGCGGGCAACAAGAAGGAGAATGGCATTTCCGGCACCAAGAACGCCACCTGGCCTGGCGATCTGTGGCAGACCGGCGGCTCCGCGACCTGGAACGGCGCCACCTATGATCCGGATACCAACCTGATCTTCGCCGGCACCGGCAACCCGGCGCCGTGGAACAGCCACCTGCGCCCGGGCGACAACCTCTTCTCGTCGTCGACTGTCGCGATCAACCCGGATACCGGCAAGATCGTCTGGCACTACCAGAACACCCCGCACGACGGCTGGGACTTCGACGGTGTGAACGAGTTCGTGTCGTTCGACTACAAGGACCCGAAGACCGGCAAGATGGTCAAGGCAGGCGGCAAGGCTGACCGGAACGGCTTCTTCTTCGTCAATGACCGGACCAACGGCAAGCTGCTGAACGCCTTCCCGTTCGTCAATGGCATTACCTGGGCCAAGAAGATCGACCTGGCCACCGGCCGTCCGGTGTACGACGATGCCAACCGTCCGGGCAACCCGGCTGCCGGCGACGGCAAGAAGGGCGAGATGGTCTTCGCCGTGCCGTCCTTCCTGGGTGGCAAGAACCAGATGCAGATGGCCTACAACCCGAACACCGGCCTGTTCTACGTGCCGTCGAACGAGTGGGGCATGGAGATCTGGAACGAGCCCGTCTCCTACAAGAAGGGCGCGGCCTACCTGGGTGCCGGCTTCACCATCAAGGCCCTCCACGAAGACCACATCGGCGTCCTGCGCGCCGTGGATCCGGTGGCTGGCAAGATCGTCTGGGAGCAGAAGAACTACGCTCCGCTGTGGGGTGGTGTCCTGACCACGGCTGGCGGCCTGACCTTCTACGGCACGCCTGAGGGCTACTTCAAGGCCCTCGACGCCAAGTCCGGCAAGGAGCTGTGGAGCTTCCAGGTCGGTACCGGCATCGTGGCACCTCCGGTCACCTGGGAACAGGACGGCGAGCAGTACGTGGCCGTGTCGGCCGGTTGGGGTGGTGCGGTTCCGCTGTGGGGTGGTGACGTCGCCAAGCGCGTGAACTACCTTGAGCAGGGCGGCTCCATCTGGGTATTCAAGCTGCACAAGTAAGCGGCAACCCATGAGGGCTCCGTCTGACGGGGCCTCGACAGCGGCACGGCAGCCTGGGCAACCGTGCCGCTGTGTTTTTGGGGCGGGGGGAAGGAGATGGTTCGGATGCACGGGGTGGCAGACGGGACGGGCTATTCAGTATCTCTGTCGTCGAGGGTGGTGTCGCGGGAGGCGACCCCTCAGGAGCCGGGATTTTTTCCCGCCGGATTGGCGCAGGTGGCATGCCTGTTGCAGCATCTGCGCAATGTGTCCCCTCTGGAGCACTCTATGGACCTCCGAAAAACCCTGGTGAAGCGCGTTGGCCTGTGCGCACTGGCCTTTCTGCTGGTCTCGGCCGTGGCAATCCTTCATGCGACCCGGCACGACGTGGCCGAGGAACTCCAGGCTTCCTCGCGGCTCGTCAGCCTGATGCTGGCCCTGGAAGGTCGATCGTCCGGCGGGCAGTCGATCGCCTCGCTGATCGAGCAGGGCGGCCTGCGCCACGTGAGTGTGGCGCGGGCGGAAGAGGATTTCGTGGCGGCAGCCGAGACGCCCGCCTGGCAGGCATTCCTGTTGGGCGGGGCGCCGGCGCAGTCCGATGCGATACCGAAGCACCGTGTCACCGTCGATGGGCGGACCTACGTCATCCAGGCGGACCCCAGCAGCGAGCTGGGCGAGGCGCTCGGCAGCGCGGCCCTGGCGATCTTCAGCCTCGCCCTGTTCTGCGGTGTGTCCCTGGTCGCCGTCTGGCTGTCGGCGGAGCGGGCACTGAAGCCTTTCCGTACGCTCGAGGCAGCGCTGGCCCGGATCGGGCAGGGCAGGGAGTGCGGCCGACTCGGTGGCTTCGAGCTGCGCGAATTCGCCATCATCGGGCGCGCGATCGAGCGCCTGTCGACCGAACTCCAGCAGGTGCGCGCCTCCGAGCGCCTGCTGGCCCGCCGCTTGATCGACCTGCAGGAGAACGAACGGCGGGAGCTGGCGAGAGAACTGCACGACGAACTCGGCCAGTCGTTGACTGCGGTCGCGACCAATGCAGCAGTCATCGAGCGGCGGGCCGGCTCGGACCAGGACACGGTGGTGGCCTGTGCACAGGACATCCGCAGCCAGGCGAGCCACATGCTCGACAGCGTGCGTGGTCTGCTGCGGCAGTTGCGGCCCCATGGCCTGACGGCCTTCGGGCTCGAAACCGCGCTGCAGGACCTGGTGGACGGGTGGCACGCACGGGGCGAGGCGCCGCGGATCGACCTGCAGCTGACGCCGCCCCTGCCCGCGCTGGGGGAGTCCGTGTCGCTGTGCGTGTACCGGACCCTGCAAGAGGCACTGACCAACATCGTTCGTCACGCCGGTGCCCGCCATGTTCAGGTGACCCTGGGGGCCAGCGGGCAACGGCTGCGGCTGTCCGTTCGCGACGACGGCGAGGGGCGGGCGGCCGACGTGCGCGACCGGATGGGCGGCGGGCTGCTCGGGATGCGTGAGCGCATCCACCTGTGCCGCGGTGAGCTGGCCCTGATGGATGCGCGAGGCGGGGGGCTGCGCGTGGTGGCCGAGTGGCCGATCGAGGCGCTGGGCGAGCCCGACTCAGCGAGACGACCGCAGGTCGTCCTGGCGTCGTCGCCGGGCCTGGCCGTTCAGGGTTGAGGAGTTACCGCATGATCCGGATTCTGCTTGTCGATGACCACGCCGTGGTGCGAACGGGCTACCGACGGCTGGTGGACTCCGAGCCCGACATGTCGGTGCTCGCCGAGGCGTCGACCGCCGACGAGGCCTACGGGCGCGTCGTCGCGGGAGGCATCGACGTGGCCGTGGTCGATCTGAGCCTGCGGGACAGCAGCGGCATCGACGCGATCCGTCGCATGCTCGCCCGGCATCCGGCGCTGGGTGTCGTGGTGCTGTCCATGCATGACAGCGCGGGTTTCGTCATGCAGGCCATGCGGGCCGGGGCGCTGGGCTACCTGACCAAGAGTTGCGAGCCCGACGAGATGCTGGCGGGGATTCGCGCCGTGGCGGCTGGTCGTCGCTATCTTTCGACCGAGGTTGCCCAGTGTCTTGCGGGTGCCTCGCTCGAGGGCGAGCAACTGCTGCAGCGACTGACGCCCAGGGAATTCGAGGTACTGCGCATGGCGGCGGCCGGTGCGACGTCCGAGACCATTGCCGAGCGCATGCACCTCAGCCCCAAGACCATTCTGAATCACCTGTCCGCGATCCGGCGCAAGCTCGACGCGGACAACGATTTTGCCCTGATGCACCTGGCGGCCCGGCATGGCCTGGTCCAGCTCGATGGTGCGTTCGGGGCATGAGTTCCGTTTCCAATCGCAATTGATGAGGAGGTAACAGATGAAACGTGTAGCAAACATTCTGCTGGCCAGTGCGGCGTTCGCCCTGTCCGGCGCCGCCCTGGCGGATAGCGCGGAAGACCCCGCGATGCTCAAGCTGGCGTCGACCAGCGGTTGCCTGACCTGCCACTCCGTCGAGTCCGGCAAGCCGGGCCCGAAGGGCATGGCGCCGATTGGCCCCGCCTGGCAGGACGTTGCCAAGCAGTACCACGGCAAGCCAGGTGCCCAGGACTTCCTCACCCGGGTCGTGCTCGAGGGCTCCAGCCCGTACAGCAGTCACTGGAAGGGCAAGGTCAGCGGCCTGGCCATGCCACCCAACGCGGTCGCCATCAAGGAAACCGACGCCCGCCTGCTGGTCAGCTGGATTCTCTCGCTGGCGAAGTAAGCCGCCGCGGGCCAGAGGCCACGAAGAAGCGCTGCCCCCGGGCAGCGCTTTTCCTATCCGGCAAGGCGCAGGCCGGCGGTCAGAGCCCGAACCGCGCGACACCCTTCGGCATGGCGTCCGCGATGGTGGTCATGTCGCGCGCCGACCCGGCGGGCGTGCCGGCCACCCGTTCCAAGTGCTCGGTCAGTTCCCGCACGCGGTCCACCTGCGTGCCGACGCGGTGGCTGCCTGACGCCTGGTCACGCATGCGGCATCCTGGGCGCCGCCCTGGATACGGGCGACCATCCGGGAGATCTTGCGGGTCGAATTCGTGGTGCGCTCGGCGAGCTTTCGGCCACCACGGCGAACCCTCGGCCCGGTTCGCCGGCTCGTGCGGCGTCGATCGACGCATTGCGCGCGAGCCGATTGGTCGGGTCGGCGATTTCCTTGATCAGCGAGACCGCCGTCGAGATCTGCTCGGAACCACGGCCGAGTGCGTCGACGACGCTGCGCGGATTCGATGACGACCTCTTCCATCCGGTCGATTTCGTTGTGCACGCCGGGCAGCAGTTCCGACGTTCCCGAGGACGCGGTGGACAGGTCGCCGTTGCCGATCTGCTCAAGGGGCTTCAGGACGCCAGGCACGCGGGCCAGTCGGTAGCGAGACCGCCTGCAAGGTCGCGGTGATCAGCCCCCGATCAGTACCAGCCGCTCCACCGCGCTGGCTTCGACCAGGCGATCGTCCCGCAGCACGCCATTGGCAACCGTCACCGACGACCAGTGCCGTGGCCGCGTGATCATCGTGAGCTTCCCGCCGATGCGTCCGTCGGGGCCTGCCCAGTCATAGGCAATGCGCCCCGCTGCCTGCTCGGCGAGCGCCACGAACGGCTTGTTGCCGGCCGTGTCGGTCCGCTCGACGGGGGTTTCACCCCGCAAGGGCGGGCGCAGCATCCGCTGGCCAGCGTTGACGTCGCGATTGATCATCACGAAGACGTAGCCTGTCTGTCCGAAGGGGAGGGCAACAATGGACGGGCCGAGCGACTGGACCCCCGTGCCCGTGTTGCAACCGATGTCGAGGGTGCGGATGATCTCGTCGTACAGGTCGCGGAAGGGCATGTATGTCGTCATGGCGGTCGAGCCGAACAGATTGGCGATGCCGGAATAGCGCTCGCCACGCATGAGCTTTGCTCAGCCCGGACGGTTCTTGCCCGGGGAGCGTGCCGTGCGCGCGACTGTCCTCCGATTTCTTCAGCGAGGTCGTGATCCGCACGGAGTCGTCGCCGCCGGGCGCACAGCCCCTGGCCGTGCTGCCGGTCATCGCGGTGAGGTTGTCGACCTTGGTGAAGGCGAGATTCAGCGGCGCATCGCGGTGGGACAGGGTCGGCGTCGGGGTGCCGTTGATGTCGATCCTGCTCGTCCGGACGCGCGTCATGGCGTTGAAGAGGAGCTGCCGCCCGAAGATCTCGCAGATCTTCTCGGCCTGGCCCTCGCAAACCTTGTCGCTCAGGTCGCGCACGTCCCGGGCGAGGTTGAGTCCCGCGTGGATCTTGTCCTCTGCCCGCCGCAGGGCCGTTTCCTTCAGATGGCTCGACGACGGGGTCGACAGGCTGACGATCACCGGGAACGCCACGACGGCCGAGATGGTGGTGGTCTGCGTCGCGAGCGGAAAGCGCTGCGAAAGGGTCGGCTTCATGTTTCGCTGCGAGCGGTCGGAATGGCCGTTGCATCGCCTTGGCCCCCTGCATCTTTGGTCTTGCGGGCTCGCCATAAGGTCAGGGATACGAATGCAAACAAATGACAAAAGCGTTTGGGGATTCATTCTCCTTTCATGCAAGAATTGGCATAGGGACATGACCCGCGATTGAAAACGCCGGGTCACGTGCTACTACTCAAACAGCAGCAGGCCCAAGAGAGCCATCCTCATTGCCGCGACCCGGCAATGCAGTCGGCCATCGGCAAAGCGATTTGCCGCACCCGTTTTTGTGCGGCGCGAACCCCCGGAGCGGGTCGGGACGCGGTCAGGACCGTGCCTGGGTCGGGGGTCCTGCATGTCCCCGAAGCAGGGAGGATTCATGATGCGTGCAAGACAGGTGTTGGGGCTCGTCTTATGTGTGCTGGCCTGGCTGCAGTCCATTCCGGCCCAGGCGCAGGCGACTGCCCCGGTGGTGCGGCCCGGCTGGCAGCAGGCCGAGGGGGCGCCGCGCGTGGCCGGCCAGCCCGTCTCCCACGAGCAGGACATTCCGTACTACGAAGCCTGTGCCCGCGAAGGGCTGGATGCCTCGGCCTGTGCCGGGCGACTGATCTGGTTCAAGGCCACGGCGGGCAACGAGCGCTTCCACACCTACGTCTTCCAGCAGCGCGTGGGCGTCATGATCGACTGGTTCCGGGTGTTGCGCTCGGATGAACGGCTCGACCGTTTCGCTGCCTGGGGGGCCATCAATGACCCCAGCTGCTGCACCCCTGGCGACCCCGGCTGCCCCGCAAGGTCGCTCGACGAGACCTACGGGCTGGACTGGTGTCCCGGCGATGAGGCCCTGCTCGGCTACGTCGGCAGGACGGGGTACCGGGATCCCGCCTGCGACTTCCGGGATGCGCCGCTGCAGGCCGACGATCCCCATGGCCCGGCGGACCAGCGCCACTCGGCCTGCGACCTGCGCTTCGGTACCTCGACGGGTGCGTTGGGCATCCGCAAGTTTCCCAACCCGCGCTTCGATCCGGACCGCTGGGTGGCGGTGAACGGGCGGCTCGGCAGCTGGGAGGGCTATCGCGCGCGCATCGAGGCGGCGGGCGGCCCGCGCGAGCCCGGCAAGAGCCTGCTATGGGACGGGTCCGTCGAGCCGCCGTTCCTGATCGGCACCTCCTGCGGGGCCTGCCACATCGCCTTCGATCCCCTCAATCCGCCCGCAGATCCGGCGCGGCCCCGCTGGGAAAACATCAAGGGTCTGGTCGGCAATCAATACACGCGCATCTCCGAGGTCATGGTCTCCGGCATGAGCAGCAACACGCTGGAATGGCAGATGTTCGCCCATGCCCGCCCGGGCACCACCGATACCTCGGCCATCCCCAACGACCAGGTTAACAACCCCGGCACCATCAACGCCCTGATCCACATTCCCCGGCGCCCGGTGTTCGAGGGCGAGTCGGTGCTCAAGTGGCGCAAGGCGCCCAGCTGCGACGGGCAGGCGCCGCGCAACTGCTGGTGCGAGCCGGGGCGGAATGGCAAATGCTGGATCAAGGGCCTGCAGGACGAGACGGTCCATCACATCCTCAAGGGCGGCGAGGACTCGATCGGTGCGATCGAGGCGATCCAGCGCGTCTACTTCAACATCGGCTCATGTTCCGAACAGTGCTGGGTCAACCACCTGACCGACCTGCGGGTGCTCGATCCGCAGCAACGCGGCTTCGGCCAGACGCCCTTCGACATCGGGCAGTGCCGGCGCGACTGCCCGAACTTCCGTGCCATCGAGGATCGGCTGGCCAACATCCTGGATTTCTTCCTCTCGGCCGAAGCGGCCGCCACCGACTTGCGTGAGGCGCGCGAGAACGAGCTCCGTTCGTTCAATGCGCGGGCCAGCTACACCGACGCCGACCTGATCGAAGACCTCGAGCATGAGTTCGGCGAGGGTGCGGTGGCCCGGGGGGCGAGCGTCTTCGCCGCCAACTGTGCCCGCTGCCATTCGAGCCAGGCGGAGGCCGCCGCAGGGCAGACCGCGAACCTGGATTTCTACCGGATCGATGACGCCACCGGGTTGCGGGCCGACTGGCTGGGCAATGACAAGCCCACACCGGTCTCCGAGGTGGGAACCTTCCGCTGCCGGGCCCTGCACGCCAACCACATGGCCGGCCACATCTGGCAGGAATACGGCTCCGAGACCCTTCGCGCCCAGCCGCCGGATCCGAACATCGCCGAGGCCGCCGATGGTGGGCGGGGCTATTACCGAAACATCTCGCTGCTCAATCTGTGGGCGCACGCACCGTTCATGCACAACAACGCGATCGGACCGGAAATCTGCGGCAAGCCCCGCAACGCCGACAATGATTTCTATGCCATGCGGCCGCGCTATGTGGATGCCAGTACGATCCGGCTGCTCCCGCCCGACCAGCAACCGGGCTGCGTGCCCTACGACCCCAGCGTGCAAGGCCGATTCGCGCTCTACAGGCAGTCGATGACCTCGCTGCTCTACCCGGACCAGCGTATCCCGAAGGTCACGCTGCTCAACGAGGATGTCACCCTGCGGGTCGGGCCACGCCTGTGGGACGGTACAGACAAGGAGACGCTGCTCGGACTGCAGCTGACGATACCGGCCACCATCGACGGGCGCGGTGTCACCGCGGGCACCATCGGCAATTTCCGCCACAAGGACTTCGTGGTCGACCTCGTTCAGGCCAAGTTCAAGCCTGACGAGGTCGAAGCGCGGCTCGTCAAGCGGCTCGGCAGCGAGGAGGGGAAGGCCGTCCTGGATGACCTGAAGGCCATTGGCAAGGCGCTGCGGGATACCCCCAACGGCCTGGTCGAGGCCCTCAAGGCACGACCGCATCTGGTCAAGCGGGTGTACAGCTCGTGCTTTGCGGAGATCGAGAACGCCGGCCATCGTTTTGGCGAGGACCTGCCCGATACCGACAAGAAGGCCCTGATTGCCTTCCTGGCGACCCTGTGAGCGGAGGACGCGCAATGAACATTCGACAGCTTGCGGTCGTGGCGCTCGCCACCCTGATCGTGGTGGGCTGTGGTCAGGACGAGGCGCGGCAGAAGAAGGCCTTCGAGGTCAAGTTCCCGTTCGCGGAGTACGGCGAGTCCCACGCGGCAAAGCCGGATTTCGCACGGGTCGAGCATGAGTTGCCACTGTCGGTGGACGACCTGTACCGGATCACGCCGGAGGTCCTGTCCCTGCTGGAGCAGGAGCAGGTCGACCAGATCTATGCCCGGCTCTCTGCGGGGCCGATCCCTCAGGGACCCTACGAAGGGGATCTGTTCTTCCCGCGGGGAGACAGTGGCAAGCTGCGTCTGTCGGAGATTGCCGGCGGCGGGCTCAAGGGGTTGCTCGTGAACGTGGCGGGCAAGAAGCTCGACGCCATTGGCGAGATTCTCTGGAAAGGCAAGGTCTTCTACCGCGATGAACGCCTGCTGCGAAACCGCATCGAGGATCTCGGCCCCCTCAAGCGTGTCGGGCTGGTGGAGGACGGCGGCAGCCGCAATCCGTTGCAGAAGATCGAGGTGGGAGGGAAGGACCAGTGGCTGCTCTTTCCCGCGCGCCTGTATTGCGGCCAGAGCCTGCTCGATGGTCGGCGAGAGTCGATCATCATCGACTACGCGTTTACGGATCAGTTGCCGGGCTACCGGCGGATGCCCGACATGATGGCGGGCCGCGACGGCTTTGCCATCCGTGACGAGATCCGCATGGTCCGGCCCGGCTTCTACCTCGGGCGTGCCTATATCGATCGCGCCTTCGTCGTAAACTTCGTGCTGTGGAACGACGAGGTCGCCAGTGCGGCGGAGGCGGATTTTCGCCGTACCGGCGAAGTGCGCGAAGACTGCTGGAGCGGCACTCAGGCCCGCCGCGTCCTGACCGCAGCGGGCTGAACCCGTGCGGCTCGGCCTGGCGTGCCGTCTGGCCTGCTGCATGCTGGCCGTCGCGCTCGGGCCGGCGGTCGGCGCCGCCGTACCCGAAACGAGCCCGCCTTCGCTGTTCCGCAGCCTGCTCGGCCCGGATCAGGTCGTGCCGTTTCCCATCGATCGGCTGCTCGCGCGGATCGGCCGGGAGCTCGCCGCGGAGGCACCGTTCGACGGCCTGCCGGTGGTACTGATTCCGCTCGGGCGCTCGCTGCAGCGGCACGCCGCCGGCGACGCCGACTACTTTCGGTATCCGCGCGTCGTCGTGGCGGTTACCGGAGAGCCGCGCGACGCGTCGGCGCCCTTGCTGCGTGACCGACTCTACCTGGGCTATCACGAGAAGGCGGGCGTGCTCGAGGTGATCAGCTACAACCCCGGCCACGGCCGCTTCGAGTTCGAGGTGGTGGACGACTACCGGGCCGGGGGTGTGCCCCGCGTGCGGGCGGGCAATCGTAGCCTGTGCCTCGCTTGCCACCAGAATCACGCGCCGCTCTTCCCGCGTCAGACCTGGGATGAAACGAGCGCGAGTCGCCGCATCGCGACCCTGCTCGACCTGACCGGCAAGGACTACTACGGCTTGCCGTGGCGGCGGGGCGTGGATGTGGCCAACGCCATCGATGATGCGACCGACCGCGCGAACCTGCTCTCCGTCGCCCAGCGCATCTGGCAGACGGGCTGCGGCCCGGACCCGGCCGGCATCGATTGTCGCGCGGAGTTGTGGTGGCTCGCGGTGCGGGGGCGTTTCACCGGGTTGCCGCCTGACGACGCGGAGTTCGCGTCCCCGGCGCTGGCACCGCTGCGGCAGTGGTGGGCCGGCCTCGCTGGCGGGCTCGCCGTGCCGAATCCGGACATTCCCAACCGGCTCCCGTTCGCGGCCTTG
>JBNLCM010000095.1:0-41013 GCA_050303815.1 Rhodocyclaceae bacterium | reverse complement strand
AGCGCCGCCGGCCGCTGCGGTCGCCCCTTCCGACATTGGGGGTATAGGCGGGCCGCACCGCGGATGCCGTGCGAAAGAGGGCGACGACCGGCCTTGCCTCGGTGGGGACTCAGAAACCGACGCCGAGCAGCGATACCGCGGCGACGATCGTGCCCAGCAGCGGCAGCCCGTAGCACACCAGCTTGGCCATCGTGCCGGCGTGCACGCCGAGGTCGTGCAGCGTATGCACGATGCGATGGCCGGCGTGCCACAGGAACAGCGCCACCACCGCGAACAGGAAGGCCTTGCCGACGAGGTTCTGTGCCAGCGCCTGCACGTTGGCGTAGCTCAGCGCGTCCGGCGCGGGCAGCAGGCCGAGCGGCGCGGCGATGCCGGTGACGAACACCAGCGCGGCGCCGATCAGCGCCGAGAGCATGCCGCCGGCGCCGAACAGCAGCCAGAAGATCGGTGCGTTGGAGCGCTTCGGTTCGCGCCTCATCAATCCATCCCCCAGGCCAGCGCGAGCACGATCAGGCTCGCCGCCACGGCGGCGGCCAGCCCGCCGGCGGTGATCGCAGCGGCGGAGAGCCGCTTGCCGCCGACCCTGATCGGCGGCAGCGTGCGCGGCATGATCCTGAACCAGCTCCAGCTGTGATACAGCATCGCCAGCAGCAGGATCAGGTGGAAGAAGATCGACTGCGGGCTCTTCAGCGCCTCCAGCCAGCCGTTCCAGGCCGCCTCGCCCTGCGCCAGGCGCAGCAGGCCGAGCAGCAGGATGAAGCCGTAGGCGGCGACGAAGAAGGCCGTGCCCTCATGCACCATGTACTCGACGAAGTAGGGGTTCTTCTTCCACCACCCGTCCATCGGGCGCACGTAGGGGCGACGCTTGGAAGCGGGCGCGTTCATTCGGCGGCTCCTTTCGGCGCGACGAAGCGCAGGAAGTAGTCCACCGCGCTCTCGCTCTTGTTCACGTTCACCGCGTTGGCCGGATCGACCTTCTTCGGGCACACCTCGGAGCAGTAGCCGACCGCGGTGCAGTTGAAGACACCCTCTTCGGCGTGCACCAGCGGCATGCGCTGCGCCTTGCCGCCGTCGCGGCTGTCGAGGTTGTAGCGGTGCAGCAGGGCCGTGATGCCGGGGCCGAGGAACTCGGGATTGAGCCCGTACTGCGGGCAGGCCGCGTAGCACAGCATGCAGTTGATGCAGGACGAGAACTGCTCGAACAGGTCGCGCTCGGCCGGGGTCTGCAGGTATTCGCCCTCGGCCAGCGTGCGCGGCGTCTTCGGGATGATGTAGGGCTGGATGCGCTCCAACTTTTCGATGAAGTCGTCCATCACGATCACCAGGTCGCGCTCGATCGGGAAGTGCGCCAGCGCCTCGACCGTGACGCGATCCGGGTAGAAGTCGCGCAGAAAGGTCTTGCACGACAGGCTCGGCTTGCCGTTCACCATCATCCCGCAGCTGCCGCAGATTGCCATCCGGCACGACCAGCGGAAGCTCAGGCTGCCGTCGAGGTAGTCCTTGATGTATTGCAGGCCCTGCAGCACCGACATGTCGTCGGTGAACGGTACTCGGAAGGTCTGCAGGAAGGGCGCCTGGTCCTGCTCGGGGCGGTAGCGCAGCACCGCGATCTCGATCGTCTTCTCGGCCCCACTGGTCGTCTCAGACATCGGATGCGCTCCTGTTCCGTGCCGCCTTTCTTTCCTCGTCCGCCTTGACGCCGGCCGCGCCGTAGGCACGCGTGCCGGGCGGGGACCTGGTGATCCTGACCTCGCCATAGTCGATGCGCGGTGCGCCGTCGCCGGCGTAGTGGGCCTGCGAGTGCTTGAGGAAATTCTCGTCGTCGCGTGCCTCGAAGCCGTCCAGGCGCTGGTGGGCGCCGCGCGATTCCTTGCGCTCGATCGCCGAGTAGGCCATCGCCTGCGCCACGTCGAGCTGGTAGCCGAGCTCGATGGCGAGCAGCCACTCGCTGTTCCAGACGCTCGACTTGTCCTCGACGTTCACCTTCCTGAAGCGCTCGCGCAGCTCGTCGATCTTGTCGCAGGTGGCCTGCATGCTCTTGCCGAGGCGGTAGATGCCGCAGCCGTCCTCCATGCTCTGCGCCATCTCCTTGCGCAGCGTGGCGATGCGCTCGGTGCCGTCGCTGCGGGTCACCAGCGCGCATGCGCGCTGCTCGGCCGCCTCGGCCTGCTTCAGCAGCGTCGCGGAGTTTCCCGGGGCCACCGACTTGGCATAGCGTGCCGCCTCGAGCCCGGCCACCTTGCCGAACACGCACAGCTCGGCGAGCGAGTTGGAGCCCAGCCGGTTGGCGCCGTGGATGCCGACGCTGGAGCACTCGCCGGCCGCGTAGAGGCCGGCCAGCGGTGCCGCGCAGCGCCCGTCGACGAGGATCCCGCCCATCGTGTAATGCACCGCCGGGCGCACCGGGATCGGCGACTCGGCCGGATCGACGCCGAGGAATTCCTCCGCCAGCTCGTAGATCTGCGGCAGCCGTTCGAGCAGGTAGGCTTCGCCCAGGTGGCGCAGGTCGAGATGCACCACCGAGCCGTAGGGGCCCTCGATCGTGCGGCCCTTCTGCTGCTCGTACCAGAACGCCTGGCTCAGCCGGTCGCGCGGGCCGAGCTCCATGAACTTGTTGCGCGGCTTGTCCTCGGGCGGGCCCAGGCCGTAGTCCTGCAGGTAGCGGTAGCCGTCCTTGTTCAGCAGCAGGCCGCCTTCGCCGCGGCAGGCCTCGGTGAACAACAGCCCGGTACCCGGCATGCAGGTCGGGTGGTATTGCACGAACTCCATGTCGCGCAAGGGCACGCCGTGCCGGTAGGCCAGCGCCATGCCGTCGCCGGTGACGATGCCGCCGTTGGTGTTCTCGCGAAACACGCGGCCGGCGCCGCCGGTGGCGATGATCACCGCGCGCGCCTCGACCAGCGTGAATCGGCCGGAGGCGGTCTCGATCACCACCGCGCCCTGCACGCGGCCGTCCTCGACCACCAGGTCGACGCAGAAATGCTCGTCGAAGCGCTTGATCGAGGGGTATTTGATCGAGGTCTGGAGCAGCGTGTGCAGCATGTGGAAGCCGGTCTTGTCGGCCGCGAACCAGGTGCGCTCGATCTTCATGCCGCCGAACGCGCGCACGTTGACGTGCCCGTCCGGCTTGCGGCTCCAGGGGCAGCCCCAGTGCTCCAACTGGACCATCTCTTCCGGGCATTGGGCGACGAAATACTCGACCACGTCCTGCTCGCACAGCCAGTCGCCGCCGCCCACGGTGTCGTTGAAGTGGTGTTCCAGGCTGTCGTGCGCCTGCGTCACCGCCGCCGACCCGCCTTCCGCCGCCACGGTATGGCTGCGCATCGGATACACCTTGGAGATCAACGCAATGCGCAACTCCGGGTCCGCTTCCGCCACCGCGATCGCCGCCCGCAAACCGGCCCCGCCCGCACCCACGATGGCCACATCCGCCCTGAAGACTTCCACCCTGAATCTCCCCTCCAACGTGCAAGCGCTTTCGATTGTAGTGCGAGGTGGATCGGGCAGGGGCGTCGATGCGGGGACTGCATGCTCGCTGTCTGCGCTTTGCACTGCCGGTTGCCCGAGCGCCGCGCAAGACTCGCTGCCGGCCGCGAAAGCGACTCGATCCCGTCCTCCACCGGTCCGGCGGCCACGAGGCCGGCGCGATGCTCGTCCGGTTGCGGAAATTGCCGGGGCCGGCAGCTCAGTGCGCCGCCCGTACGAACAGCAGCGCGCCGCCGCGGCTCGCCAGTTCGCTGTGGCCGGCACCGCCGCCGACGCTGCGCTGGTAGTCGCCGGGTTGCATCGCCCAGTCGTCGACACCGAGATCCCCCTGCACCAGCAGGCATTCGTCACCGAGTGCCGGCAGAGCACCGGACAGCCGGGTACCGGGCGCGATGCGCAGCATCTCCGAGCGCCCGTCCTCGCCGCGATACAAGGTCCGGGCATCGACACCGTCGCCGCGCGCCTGCCAGCCGTCGTCGCCGGCCCGGATCGTCAACGCCGGCTCGCCATCGCCCGGAACGAGCGCGGTCACCAGATCGCGCAGCGCTTCGGCCGGGTGGCCGATCGGCGTACCCCGCAGGTAGAACAGCGCGCCGTCGCGGCTGCTTACCCGACCATGTCGGCTGTCGGCCGGCGCCCGATGGTAGTCGCCCGGATGCACGACGATCTCGCCGAGGCGCACGTCGCCGCGCAGCACCACGCACTCCTCGTTCTCGTGATGGCGGTGGAAGGGCAGCGAGGCACCGGGCGCAAGCTCGATCATGACCGCCCGCCGTTGCGGATCGAGCTGATGGACCCGCACGCCGGGCAGCATGCGCTGCCAGTCGGCCTGCGACAGCACCACCCGGATGAAGCCTTCACCGGCCTCGCGCGTCCTGGCCGCGCGGGCCAGCAGCCGGCCACGCAGCGATGCGCTGCGCGATGCGTCCAGGGGGATCGGTGCCAGCGCTTCGGACAATGCCCGCTCCACGGTTTCGTCCCGGTCCTCGGGATCCAAGGGATTCGATTTGCTCATGACGCGCGTGCACTCCCCTGTGTCCCGGTCAGCAACGCGGTCTTCAACGTCGACAGCGCGCGCCGGATGTGTGACTTGACGGTTCCCAGCGGCAAGCTCGATTGCCGGGCGATCTCCTCGTGCGACAGCCCGCGGAAGAAGGCCAGCGCCACCAGCTGCCGCGGCAGCGCCCCGAGCTGGAGCAGCGCCTCGTGCAGGCGCTGGTGATCCCGCGCGACATCCAGCAGCTCCGGCACCTCGGCTGCGGCGACCAGGGTTTCGCCGGCAAGCTCCGACGGTTGCGGATGGCAGATCGCACCGTCTCGGCGACGCAGCGCATCGAGGGCGCGGCTGCGGGCCATCACCAGCAGCCAGCCGAGCGGCCGCCCGCGGGCCGGATCGAAGCGCGATGCCTGCTGCCACGCCGCGAAGAACACGTCCTCGACCACCTCCTCCGCCAGCATCGCCTCGCCGACGATGCGCAGCACCAGGCCGTGTACCCGCGCCACCGTCAGATCGTAGAACTCGCCCAGCGCCTGCTCGTCGCCACCGGCCATGCGCCCGATCAGTCGATCGAGATCGGCCTGGTCCAGGGTCCGCGTCGCGGCTTCGCTCATGTCGGTCTCTTCCGCCACTCCTCTTGCCGGTCTACGCACGGATCGGCGATCTGGATGCAGCCGGGCTTCGATGCGCCGAATTCTTCCGGCTCGATGCATCCAGTCCGCCCACGGCGCTCGTATCGGGCACAAGCAGCGCCACTTCCGGTGCTGCCGCGACGCGGGTGCCGCAGTGCCGGGCGCTCGCCATGCCGACCCAAGCCAGGGAGAGACCATGAGACCGAGCCAAACCCCCACCCGCTGGCGCCGCCGCGCCCTGTTCGCGCTGTCGACCGCGCTGGCCACGACCGCCGTCCAGGCATCGAGCCACCGCGAGGCGCCGTTCATCACCACCGCGCCTAAGGTCGACGGCACCGACTTCTACATGTTCCGCAGCTATGAGCCCGGCCGCGGCGACTTCGTGACCCTGATCGCCAACTATCAGCCGCTGCAGGACGCCTACGGCGGCCCCAACTACTTCCCGATGGATCCGGACGCCCTCTACGAGATCCATGTGGACCAGGACGGCGACGCCCGCGAGGACATCAGCTTCCAGTTCCGCTTCGACAATGAACTGCAGGGCATCGCCCTCGACGTCGGCGGCAAGCAGGTGGCGATCCCGCTGGTGCAGGCCGGACCGCTGTCGGGCGTCAATCCGGCGGCGTCCAACCTGCGCGAGACCTACACGGTGGACGTCGTGTATGGCGACCGCCGCTCGGGCCGGCGTGAACCGCTGACCAGTCTCGCCGGCGCGACGCGCTTCGACAAGCCGGTGGACAACATCGGCGACAAGACCTTCGGCGGCGGCGGGCAATACGCCGACTACGCGATGCAACATCTGTACGAGGTCTCGGTGCCGGGCTGTGCGACGCCGGCGCGGTTGTTCGTCGGCCAACGCAAGGATCCGTTCGCGGTCAATCTCGGCAAGATCTTCGATCTCGTCAATCTCGACCCGCTCGGACCCGCGGACGCAGCCCCCAACACCATCGACGACAAGAACGTAACGACGCTGGCGCTGGAGATCGCGATCGACTGCCTGCGCGGCGGCGACCCGGTGATCGGCGCCTGGACCACCGCCAGCCTGCGCCAGGGCCGGCTGCTGGCGCCACGCCCGGGCCGCGGACACCAGCGGAACGATCGCAATGGCGGTGCGTGGGTCCAGGTCTCGCGGCTTGGCATGCCGCTGGTCAACGAAGTGGTGATCGGACTCGGCGACAAGGACGGCTTCAACGGCTCGCAGCCCGCCGACGACGGTCAGTTTGCCGACTACGTCACCAACCCGACCCTGCCGGCCCTGCTCGAACTGCTGTTCTCGGTGCCGGCGCCGACCAACTTTCCGCGCAACGATCTGATCGCCGCCTTCCTCACCGGCGTCCACGGCGTGAACCAGCCGACCGTCGTCACACCGTCCGAGATGCTGCGTCTGAATACCGCCGTCGAGCCGACTCCGGCCGAGTCGCAGCACAACCTGGGCGTGCTCGGCGGTGATCTGGCGGGCTTCCCGAACGGGCGCCGGCCGGGCGACGACGTGGTCGATGCGGCGCTGCGGGTGGCGATGGGAGCGTTGTGCGTCGCCACCGGAGACGGCGACAGCCTGCAGGTCGGCTGCCGGCCGACGGACGCGCCGGTCGGTGGCGCGCCGCTCACCGACGGCGTGGCCCAGCACGCCGGCCAGTTCACGAACGGCTTCCCGTACCTGCAGACCCCGATCGCGGGTTCCGACTGAGGAGGGCGACGGCATGCGAACCAGCCAACATGCGTTCGTTGCCGCGCTCGCCGCGCTCGCCCTGGGCGGGTGCGGCGGTGGAGGCGGTGGCGACAAGGACCCGGCCCTGCCCCAGGCGGGCCAACCACCGGCCTCGGCGGCAGCCTCGGTGAATGGCTTCATCGGCTACCTGCAGCAGATCGTCGCCGACCAGAGCGACACCACGCCGGCGGTGGACCTCAGCGCATTCACCGCGCCCACCAGCGACACCGAAGAGCCGACGGCGCTATGAGGCCGATCGGACGTGGGATGGCGCCCGCCCTGCTGTGGGCGGGTCTCAGCGCCTTGGGACATGCGGCGCCGACCCTGCCGACCAACGACGATGCAGTGGTCGCGCAACTGCCCGCGCGTGTCGGTCCGGTCCAAGACGCGGGCCGTGTTGCGACCGGGCCGCGCGACGCACTGCGGGCCGCCCGGGCCTATCTGGAAGCCGCCCGCGAACAGGGCGATGCCCGCTTCGCCGGCCTGGCGCTGGGCGCGCTGCAAGCCTGGCGGCAGCCGCAACGGGATCCGCTCGACATCGTCGTCATGCAGGCGACGGTCGCGCAGCACGTGCACGACTTCGAGCGCGCGGCCAAGCTGTTGCAGACGGCCCTCGGCCGCGATCCGCGACAGGCCCAGGGGTGGCTGACATTGGCCACGGTGCGGCGGGTGCAGGGTCGGCTCGCGGCATCCGACGCCGCCTGCGCACGGCTCGCCGCCGCAGGACAACCGGTCTACGGCGCCGCCTGCCTGGCCGAAAACCGGGCGCTGCGCGGCGACACCGATGCGGCCCGGGTCGCCTTCGAGCGCCTGCTCGCCAGCAGCCGCAATGCGGCCCTGAGCGCGTGGCTGCGGGTCAGCCTGGCACAGGCCTGCGAACTCGCCGGTGAGCCAGCCGTCGCCGAGGTCCACTACCGCCGAGCGCTGACGCTGTTCCCGACGCCATTCGCGCGACTGGCGCTGGCCGATCTGTTGCTGGCTGGCCGGCGACCTGCCGAGGCCGCATCCGTGCTCGACGGCATGCCGCCGGGCGACGCCGTGTTGTTGCGCCGGGCGATCGCGGCGCGGGCGCTCGGGCGCGACGATGCCCTCGAGCTGGCGCGGCGACTCGGCGATCGCTTCGACGCCGCAAGCGCCCGGGGCGACGACGGCAGCCACCTGCGCGAACGCGCGCGCCATGCCCTGGCGCTCGCCGGCGACGCCGGCAAAGCCCGCCGGCTCGCCCGCCGCAACCTCGACCGACAGCGCGAACCGGCGGACTGGCTGATCCTCGCCCAGGCCCATGCCGCCCTCGGCGACCACGACGGCCTGCGCCGACTGCTCGCGACGATGACCGACCTGGGGATACGCGATGCCCGCGTCGAAGCGCTGCGTTGAACGGCTTGCGGTGGCGGTCGCGCTTACGCTGGCGCTGCTGCCGGCAATCGCGTTCGCCCACAAGGCCAGCGACAGCTACCTGACGGTCGGCCCACTGCGCGACGGCGAGGCCGAACTGCGCTGGGATATCGCCTTGCGCGACCTCGACCTGGCGCTGACACTCGACGCCGACGGCGACCGCCGATTGCGCTGGGGCGAGGTGCGCGTCCGTCTGCCCGAGATCGCGTCCCATGCCGGCACTGCGCTGCAACTCAACCGCGGCGAATGCTCGTTCGCCCTGCACCCGCTCGGCATCGAGCCCCGCAGCGACGGCAACTACCTGGCGCTGGGCGCCCGGCTGCACTGCCCGGGCGGCGTGCTGCGCAGTGTCGACTACCGCCTGCTCGGCGGACTCGACCCCACCCACCGCGGCCTGATGCGCGTCGACGGCGGCAACGGTGAAATCACGGCGCTGTCGCTCGACCCCAATGGCGGCGAGCGCCGGCTGGCGGGCGAACACGGCTCGATCGTTACGGCGTTCTTTGGCGACGGCTTCGAACACATCCTGATCGGCTACGACCACTTGCTGTTCCTGCTTTGCCTGATGCTGCCGGCGGTGCTGCGCCGGGACGCCGACGGCGGTTGGCGTCTGGTCACCACGCCACGAGACGCCCTGCTGCCGCTGCTCAAGACGGTGACGCTGTTCACCCTCGCGCACTCGGTGACGCTGGCGCTGGCCAGCCTCGAGATCGTGCGCCTGCCGGCGCGCTGGGTTGAAGCCATGATCGCCGTCAGCATCGTGCTGGCCGCGCTGCACAACCTGCGGCCGCGCTGGCCCGGCGCCGAACCGGCACTGGCCTTCGGCTTCGGCCTGGTGCACGGCTTCGGTTTCGCCAACGTATTGGCCGGGCTGTCGCTGCCGCCGACGGGCTTCGCGCTCGCGCTGCTGGGTTTCAACCTCGGTGTCGAGGCCGGTCAGCTGCTGGTGGTCAGCGCCGCCACGATGGTGCTGCTGGTGCTCGGTCGCCAGCGGCACTTCGCCCGGCTGCTGATGCCGGCCGCGTCGTCCGCGGCGATCGCCGTCGGCGGCCTGTGGGCCATCGAGCGCGTCTTCGACCTGGCGATCGTCTCGTAGCACCGCTGCCCTGCGCCGGACCCGGTTTCCGCGCCGGCGGACGACCGGCATGCAGATCGGCGCCCGCCCGTGTCGCCTCCTATCGGTCCCGCGTATGGCGCGTGACCCAGTCGACCAGATCCTGCGGGGCGGCGAATTCGTGGGCCGCCCGGCCTGCGGCACCCGGCAGTTCGCTCTCCAGTTGCACGGACAGATCGTTGCCGGGCCCGAGTTCGATGGCCACCGTCACGCCGAGGGAGCCGAGCGTCTCGAGACACCAGTCCCAGCGTATCGGCTGCGCCAGTTGGCGCGACAGGCTGACGGCCGCGTCGCCGCCGCGACGTTGCACGCTGCCGTCGATGCCGGCCACGACCGGCGTTCGCGGATCATGCGGCTCGAGTGCCTGCACGGTTTCGCGCAGCGGGCCGGACGCCGGCGCCAGCCAGTGGGTGTGCGAAGGTACGCTCACCAGGAGACGCTTCAGCCCGCTGTCGGTGACCGCCGGATCGTGCTCGAAAGCGTCCATCGCCATGGACGGCGCGCCGACCACGAGATGGCCGCCCGGCCGATGGATGGCGATGTCCACGCCATGACGCCGCATCGCTTCCTCGAGCGCCTTGCGCATCATCGGCGTGGCGCGGGCGCGCCACAGCGCCATGCAGCTTTCCCCGGCCTGCGCCGGCGGCAGGCAGGCGTCCATCAGGCGCGCGCGTTCGAGCACCAGGCGCAACACGTCGGCCGGCCCGATCGCGCCCGCGACGTGCCACGCGATCACCTCGCCGAGCGAATAGCCTGCGACGGCGGCCGGTGGGTCGGGGAGGTTTGCCGTCAGGCGCTGCCAGACGGCGATCTGATAAAGGGCGATGGAGAACTGGGCATTGGTGTTCGCGAAGATGTCCGCTTCGTCCAGGCCCCGCCACCAGTGGCCCACGTCCTTTCCCAGCACCGTCGAAGCGCAGTCGCGAAGCTCCTCGAATTCCGCTGCCGCCAGGAACTGGTCGAGCATGCCGCGGTTCTGGCCGGACTGGCCGGAGCATAGGATCGCCAGGCTCATGCGTCGTCCAGTCGATGGACCAGCCAGGTGGCCGCCACCAGGTCCGCGCTGCCGCCGGGGCTCAGGTGGCGACTCACCATCCAGCGGTGCATGTGCTGGAGTTCGTCGCGCCATGCCGCACGCCGGACACCCCCGCTTCGCACGAAGGCGCCCGCTGCGCGCCGGACGTCGGCGAGCCCCGACTCACCGCCCCGCCACAGCAGGTTCGTATCGTCGAGCTCGGCCATCAGGGCCATCAGTGCGCCGATCAGGGCCGTTTCCTCGTCCACGCCGACGGCCAGCAGGTGCCTGAACGCCGGCAGCCCGATGCGATAGACGGCAGGGAATCCGGACGCCGCCTGCAGGCGCGCGCCGCCGGCAGCGAACTGCCGCCAGACCGCCTGCCCATGAGAGGACTCACCGTCCGGGCGGGCGGCGAGAATCGCATCGCCCCACAGCCGGGCCACCAGTTGCCCGCAGCTCGGGCGAGCCCCCCGTTCCGGATTGGCTTCGCGCCACGAGGCTGCGGCGGCCAACAGGCCGAGGTTGAAGATCGCGCCCCGGTGGGTGTTGGCGCCGCGCGTGGCGGCCAGCATGCGGGTCTCGGCGGCAATCGCGATCGGTTGCAGTTCGGCATAGCGCGCACCGCGCGCGCCCGCTTCGGCCACCTCGGCGAAATAGCCGCGCAGCGCGGCGATGCTGTCGATGAAGCTCGCGTAATTCATGTCCCGATGGCTGCCCGAATCCACGGGCGTGACGAGCCCGGGCTTGGGCCAGGCATCGGCCTCGTGCTTGAGCGCGGCGCAGCAGGCCTCGTCCAGCGCCGCCGGCGCTCGTCCGAGGCGCGTCTCAGGCCGCGACTGGACGTGGTCCGGGGTGACGAGCATGTTCGACTCCTGCTTCGCTTCGTGCGTCGATGAAGGCCGGCGCCCGCATCAGCCGCACCGCCGTGTCGGACTTCGCCAGCACCAGCCGGCCGGCGCCGCTGGCGCCGGCCAGTTCCCGCCAGGCCACGGCCCGTCCGGCGACGCGCAGCTCTCCGTCGATGCGCGGCGTGCCGTCGCCGTGACGCGCGAGGATCGCGAGTGCGCGCTCCACGTCGGCTCGGCCAGTGCAGTCGAGCAACACGTCGACATCGCTGTCCGGCCTCAGGCAGGCCTCGCCGCAGAGCCACTGGTTGACCAGGGAGCCGTAGCCGCGAGCGCTCAGCCCGGCTGCGTCCAGTGCCTCGACGAGGGTCGTGAGCGGCGCCTGCCAGCAAGCCGGCGCCGCCGCGATCAGGTCCGCCAGCGGCGGCGGGGGGCCGTGATCGACCATCGCGGCGAGCGGCGCGCGGATGCCGACTCGCCGGCGGGAGCCGACGCCGGGCAAGGTGAAGCCCAGTTGTAGCAGCGGCTCGCCGGGTTCGCGCCGCCCGGCCACCAGCGGTCTCTCGCGCCGCAGCCAGTCCGCCGCGGCGTCCCGGTGCTGCGGGCTGATCGACAGGCCGCCGATGCTGGCGGGGTCGAGCCACACCAGGTCGTGGCGGCGCGGAATCCGCTCAGTCACCGGCGACCTCGCCGGCGATCGCCGCGGCCAGGCTGCGGCCGCCGCGCTCGGCGCCGAGCGCGGCGCGGCGGTCGCCGCCGGCCGCTTCGCGCGCCTCGGCCAGCACCGCCGCGAGCCGGTCGCGCCAGTCCTCGCCGGTGTCGTCCCACAGCGCGTCGACCGCGCCCATGCGCCAGTAGTTGTCGGCGCCCGGCGCGAACACCGGCGACGCCTGCGCCAGGGCCTGCAGGCGTTCCAGCTCGATCTTGGTGACGCGGGACATGGCGCGCAGGTCCATCACGCGGACTTGGGCGTCGGGCAGGGCGATCACCCGGTCGGCGAGCATGCCGAAGGCCAGGAAGCCGCCGGACACGGCCTCGCCGTGGATCAGCGTGACGCTGGCATGGCCAGCGCGGCGGGCGAGGTCCACGCAGCGCGCCACGTGGGCAAAACAGCCGTTGAGGCCGAGCAGCTCTTCACGCCGCGACAGGGCCTGGCCCTGGGTGTCGGCGATGAAGACGATGGGGCGCGGTGCGCCATCGGCGTCGGCCTCGACCACACGCAGGATCTCGCCGGCGATCGCGAGCGCCAGCTCGCCATCGACCGCGGCGGCGTCCCAACTGCCGATCACGGCCACCGGCGCTTCGCCGACGCGGGCGGAGCCACTGACGAAATGGCCGTCCACGCGAACCTGATGGGCGTCCGGGCCGAACAGGCGGTCGAAAATGGCGGCGTCGCTCATGATTGGCCCTCCGTGCTCAGCCGTTCGAGTTGATCGTTGAATTCGTTCGAGGCGAGCATCGGCACCGCCTCGGGCGACGGCAGGCCCATCGCGCGCCACACCTCCATCCCGTCACGGGTGTCCGGATGTTCGGCGCGGCGCTGCAGGAGTGCCGCCTGGGCTGCCGCGAGGGCGGCCAGGTCCGACGGGGCCCGGCGATGGCTTGCCAGCGCTGCGAGGGCGCCAGCACGGAAGGCGGCCACGTCGTCGTCCACCAGACGGGTCGCCTCGCCGAGCGCGCGGCGCAGCTTGCCGCCGGTGACCCGCCAGACCAGCGAGCGGTCGCGCGAATCGAATTCGCCCACACCCTTCACGGTTTCGATGACTTCCGGGCCGGACAGGCCCAGCCGGCCTTCCTCGGACATGATCACCTCGTCGCACAGGCGGGTGATGATGCCCATGCCGCCGAAGGCTCCGCAGGAGCCGCCGACCAGCGCGAACACCGGCACGCCGGCCGCCTGCGCGGCCATCAGCGCGCGCATGATCTCGGAGATGGCGATCAGGCCGGCGTTGGCCTCGTGCAGGCGCACGCCGCCGGAATCCACCAGCAGCAGCACCGCGTCGGGGCGCTCACGGGCGGCGCGGTCGAGCAGGCCGCGGATCTTGGCGCCGTGCACTTCGCCCACCGCGCCGCCGTTGAACTTGCCTTCCTGCGCGGCGATCAGCACCGGTCGGCCGTCCAGCGTGGCCGAGCCGACCACCACGCCGTCGTCGAAGGCGACGGGCGCGTCCAGCCGCGCCAGGTGCGGGCTGGTGCGGCGCAGCTCGGGGCGGCAGAACTCGACGAAGCTGCCCTGATCCACCAGCACCGCGACGCGGGCGCGGGCGGTGGCCTCGAAATAGCTGATGCGCCGCGTGCTCATGCCGCCTCCCCGCTGATGTCCTCGAAGGCCTGCGCCAGGCGCAGGCTGACCACGGCCGGCGTGGCACCGGCATCGTTGATGCTGATGCGCAGGCCGCCGGCCGGGTGGCGCTCGGCGAAGTCGGCCAGCACGGCCTGCCAGATCTCGCGAAAGCCGTGGGCGGAGGTGTTGACCTCGACCGTGCAGCTGGCCGGGTCCTGTCCCGCCTCCACCAGCACCTCCAGGTTGCCCGACGAGACGACGCCGGTGAGGGCGGTCTGCCGGGCCGCGCCCGCCGTGCGGGCGGGCAGGGTGATCTCGAATCGTTCCATGTCACGCTCCTACCAGTTGCGGAACTTCTTCGGCGGGTCGTAGAGCCCGCCGGAGGCGTGCACCAGGTCCTTGACGTTGCGCGCGGCTAGCAGGTCGCGGCTGGCGTGGCGCGGGTCGATGCCCAGGTCTTCCGGGCGCTGGACGATGCCGCGGTCACGCAGGTTGTCCACCGCGCGCTTGTCGCGGCCCATGCCCACCGGGGTGTAGCCGGCGACACCGCGGATGGCCTGCTCGCGTTCTTCCGGGCTGCGGCAGCGCACCAGGTGGGCGATGCCTTCCTCGGTGATGATGTGGGTGAGGTCCTCGCCGTAGATCATCACCGGCGGCAGGTCCATGCCGGCCGACTCGGCCAGATCCCAGGCGTCGAGGCGCTCGACGAAGGCCGGCGCCATGTGCTCGCGGAAGGTCTCGACGACCTGGGCGACCAGCTTCTGGCCGCGCGGCATGGCGATGTCGCCGCGTCCTTCGCGGCCGGCCTTGAGCCAGGCCGGCGAGGCGTGACGGCGGCCACGGGCGTCGGCGCCCATGTTGGGCGCGCCGCCGAAGCCGGCGATGCGCCCCTTGGTGGCGGTGGAGCTGTTGCCGTGCAGATCGATCTGCAGCGTCGAGCCGATGAACAGGTCGCAGGCGTAGTGGCCGGCGGCCTGGCAGAAGGCGCGGTTGGAGCGCATCGAGCCGTCCGGGCCGATGAAGAACACGTCCGGCCGGGCCGCCACGTAGTTCTCCATGCCCACCTCGGAGCCGAAGGAATGCACCGACTGCACGAAGCCGGCTTCGATGGCGGGGATCAGCGTCGGGTGCGGGTTGAGCGCCCAGTGCGTGCAGATCTTGCCCTTCAGGCCCAGTTCGGTCGCGTAGGTGGGCAGCAGCAGCTCGATGGCCGCGGTGTCGAATCCGATGCCGTGGTTGAGCCGGGTGATGCCGTATTCCGCGTACAGGCCCTTGATAGCGATCATCGCGGTGAGCACCTGGGTCTCGGTGATCAGCGCCGGGTCGCGGGTGAACAGCGGCTCCACGTAGTGCGGCGTCGGTGCCGGCACGGTGAAGTCCACCCAGTCGGCGGGGATGTCCACGCGCGGCAGGCTGTCGACGATCTCGTTGACCTGGGCGATCACGATGCCGCCCTTGAAGGCCGTGGCCTCGACGATGGCGGGGGTGTCCTCGGTGTTCGGGCCGGTGTAGAGGTTGCCCTGGCGGTCCGCCATCTGCGCCGCGACCAGCGCCACATGCGGGGTCAGGTCCACGAAGTAGCGACCGAACAGCTCCAGATAGGTGTGGATCGCGCCGATCGTGATGCGGCCCGATTCCACCAGCCGCGCGAGGCGGCCGGATTGCGGCCCCGAGAAGGAGAAGTCGATGCGGCTGACCTGGCCGCGCTCGATGATGTCCACATGCTCGGGCAGCGACAGCACCGACTGCACCAGGTGCAGCCCGCGCACCCGCGCCGGGTCGGTCTGCACCATCGCGCGGGCGAGGAAATCCGCCTGCTTCTGGTTGTTGCCCTCGATGCAGATGCGGTCACCGGGTTCGATCACCGCTTCGAGCAGCTCGACCACCCGGTCGGCCTCGACGCGCTTGCCTTGCGCCAGAGCGGCGGCGCGTTCCAGGCGGCGCATGCGGCCTTCCTGGAGCGTGTTCCATTGTTGGGTGGAGCCCATATTAGCCCCCTTGGTAGAAGTGGTTCGGCAGCCAGGTGGCGATGCCCGGCGCCACGCACAGGATCACGATCGCCAGCAGCATCAGGCCGATGAAGGGCATGCTGCCCCAGAGGATGTTCTTGAGCTTGATGTCGGGCGAGATGCCGTTGATCACGAACAGGTTCAGTCCCACCGGCGGCGTGATCAGGCCGAGCTCCATCAGGATGGTCATGACGACGCCGAACCAGATCAGGTCGATGCCCAGCGCATTGAGCGCCGGCAGCAGGATCGGCGTCACCATCAGGATGATCGCCACCGGCGGCAGGAAGAAGCCCAGCACGATGATGAATACGTTCACCCAGAAGAAGAACACCCACTTCGACAAATGCAGATCCACCAGCCAGGTGGCGGCCTGCTGCGTGATGCCCAGGTAGCTCATCACGTAGGTGAACAGGAAGGAGGTGGCGATGATCATCATGATCATCGTGCTCTCGCGGATGGTGCCCGACAGGATGGTCTTGATGTCGTCGGGGCGGTAGCACTGGTAGAGCAGGATCACCATCACCGTGGCGCCCATCGCACCGATGCCGGCCACTTCCGAAGGCGTCGCCCAGCCGCCGTACATGGCGACCATGATCACCGCGATCAGGATGCCGAACGGCACCAGCCGCGGCAGGGCCGAGAGACGGTCGCTCCAGGTGATCTGCTCATCCTCGAGGATCGCCCGGGCATCGGCGTCGCTGCGGCCGGCCGCCGCCTGGCGCTCGAGCTTGTACTTGAGCATCACCCACAGGGCGAACAGGACGATCAGCAGCGTGCCCGGGCCGATGCCGGCCATGAACAGGCGGCCGATGGATTGCTCGGACGCGAGGCCGTAGAGGATCAGCGTCAGCGAGGGCGGGATCAGGATGCCGAGGGTGCCGCCGGCGGCGATGATGCCGGTGGCCAGGCCTTCGGAGTAACCACGCTTGACCAATTGCGGGATGCCGGAGGATCCGATCGCCGAGCAGGTCGCCGGGCTGGAGCCGCACATCGCCGCGAACACCGCACAGGCGAACACGTTCGCCAGGCCCAGACCGCCGGGAATGCGATGCAGCCAGGCATTGAGCGAGTTGTAGATGTCCGCGCCGGCGCGCGTCTTGCCGATCGCCGCGCCCATCAGCACGAACAGCGGGATGGTCAGCAGCGTGAAGTTGTCCAGCTCGGAGAAGATCGTCTCCGCAACCGAACCGAGGTGGGCCGAGGGCATGAAGCCCGCCATGAATCCCAGAGCGGACAGGCCCAGGGCAAACGCGATGGGCATGCCGGAGAACAGCAGCAGCAGCGTCACGCCCGTGTAGAGCAGGCCGATGGTCGTGGTGTCCATCATTCCCTCCATTCCGGTCCGGTGAAGTGGGGCCGGCCCTTCCAGCCGACCAGCGCGTCGACGATCTGCACCAGAAGTTGCAGCGACAAGGTCGTGCTGCCGAGCGCCATGAACAGATAGGGCACCCACAGCTTCGGCCCCCAGATGCTGTCGGTGATGCGTCCGTCCTCGAACGCTTCGAGGAAGAAGCCCCAAGCGTTCCAGGCCAGGAAGGCGCAGAAGATCAGCGACAGGGCGTCGCCCATCAGGAAGCGCCAGCGGTTGGCCGCGGGCGACAAGATGTGCTCGAGCACTTCGATATTCACGTGACCACGCTGCAACTGGGTGTAGGCGGCGCTCATGAAGGTCGCGATGATCAGCAGGAAGATCGACAGCTCGAGCCCCCAGTCTATCGGCGAGTCCATGAAGTAGCGCATGAACACGCCGTAGCAGACGATCAGCGAGGTGACGACGACGACGACGGCGGACAGGTAGCCGGTCAGGACGTTGAAGCCCTTGACGGCCTGGGCGAAGACGCGCCAGACGGACCGGCCACCGGACTCCGCCGGCCGCTCGGCGGCCGAGGAGTGGGTGGTCAGGCTCATGTCACTTCACCGACTGCGCCATGTCCAGGAGGGCCTGGCCGTTCTTCACCTTGTCGGCAAAGTCCTTGTAGGCAGTCGCCTTCGCGATGGCGACCCATTCGGCAAAGGCGGCGTCGTCCATATCCACGACCTCGTTTCCGGAGCCGCTATAGACCTCGGCCAGGCGCTGGTCGTCGCGTTTGGCCCCCTCGATCGCGAAGGGTTCGAGCGACGCGCCGACCTCGGTCACGACTTTCTGCTGCTCGGGAGACAGCCGGTTCCAGGTTTCCATCGAGATCAGCAGCGGTTCGAACATGAACCAGAAGGTACGGCCGCGCGCGGTGGTCACCGACTTGGCGACTTCGTTGAGGCGGTAGCTGATCAGCGAGGTGCTGGAGGTCAGCGCCGCGTCGAGCACGCCGGTGGACATGGCGCTGTAGATTTCGCTCGACGGCAGGCTGGTGGCGGAACCTTTGGCGCCGTTGATGAGCAGGTCCATGCTGCGGGCGCCGCCGCGAACCTTCAGGCCTTTCATGTCCGCCGGCTTGGAGATCGGGGTGCCGCGGCTGACGATGCCGCCGGCCTGCCAGACCCAGGTGATGATCTTGATGCCCTTGGCCTCGAGAATCTTCGATAGCTCCTTGCCGACCGGCGCGTCCTTCCAACGCAGCCCCTGCTCGTAGCTCTGCACCAGCGCCGGCATCAGCGTCAGCGTCACCGCCGGCACCTCGCCGCCACCGTAGGCCAGCGGCAGCACCGACATGTCCAGCGTGCCCTTGCGCAAGGCGCTGAACTGGCTCTTGGTCTTCATCAGAGAGCTGCCCGGATAGATCTCGATCTTCAGTGAACCGCCGGTCTTCTGTTCGACTTCGGAAGCGAAACGGCGGGCCAACTGGTCGCGGAAGTCGCCGTCCGGGCCGTTCGAGGCCGGGAACTGGTGCGACAGCTTCAGGGTTGTCGTGGCTGCCATGCTCGCGGTCGGCGCAACAGCGAAGGCGGCCGCGCAAAGTACGGTGGAAACAAGGGTTCTGAAAGGGTTGCGTGACATTCGCGTCTCCTCGAATGGTGTCGTCTCAATGGGCGCATGCCTCTGGCACGTCGTTTCATGGCGATCCGCAGTGCATGCACATCCGGATGGCGTGTATACAAAATATGTTGATAAGTATCCAAAGTCAACGTGCGTGGACACACGTTGTGACGATGCGTATAGTTGGGGCGTAACCATCGAATGCACGGAACGACCAATGGCTGATGCTTCCCAAGCGCCCCGGCGCTCTGAGCAGCTCGGAGAAGAGATCGAGGAGCGCATCGTCACCGGGCGCTACCCGCCGGGGTTCCGGCTCGACGAGCAGGATCTGGCGGCCGAGTTCGGCGTTTCCCGCACGCCGATAAGAGAGGCGCTGATCTATCTGGCGTCGAGTGGTCTGGTGGAGACGCGGCCCCGGCGCGGGGCCATCGTGGCCGAGGTGTCCGCGACGCGCTTGTGCGAGATGTTCGAAGTCATGGCCGAACTGGAGGCCATGTGCGGGCGCCTCGCGGCGAGGCGCATCACGCCCGAGGAGCAGGTGGCGCTACTGGAGGCACACCGGGCATGCGAGAGCGCCCGGGACGACAACGATCCCGATGCCTACTACCGGCTCAACGAGGTCTTTCACCAGCGGATCTACCAGGCAAGCCACAACGGCTTCCTGGCCGAGCAGGCCGACATGCTTCACCGGCGGCTGCGTCCCTATCGCAGGTTGCAGCTCAGGGTGCGCAACCGCATGAACTCGTCGTATTCGGAGCACCAGGGCATCGTCGATCAGATCCTCGCGGGGAACAGCGATGATGCGGCGGACGCGCTTCGCAGCCACGTGGTCGTCCAGGGCGAGCGCTTCGCCGATCTCATATCTTCGCTGGCCGAACTGCGCGCGAAGCTCGGACAGGCAGTCGGCTAGGGTCGCGTCGTGCGCGGAGAGGGCATGATGCGCTTGGCACGTATCGTGCCGTGCGAGCTTGGCTGAAGCCGGCCAGCGGCGCTCGAGTTCCGCCCGATCATGGGCCCCGCCAAGATCGAAACACCACACTGGCCCGGGTCATGGAGGCGGAGAGGGTCACAACGCACATCGGACTCCTGGATGCTCAGCCATTCCGCCTACGCCCAGTCCCACATCGCGCTCGACAGCGGCGGCGGCTGGTGGGAGGACGAGATGGGCCCGGGAGTGCGGTGAATCGATCAGTTGATCGGCTACCGAGCCCGACGATTCGATCGTCTTCCTGCTTGAAGACAAGCCCATCGACTGGTCTCAACCGTGCCAGCGCTCCTGTCCGGTCGGCGGCTGACGGCGGCCATGCGCGCAGCGTGCGCGTCATTGCGCGCGCCAGTCAGGTCCGTGTCGTGCGCCGTCGTTCATGGTGCGCCGGCCCTCGGCCGATCAGGCGGCTTGGCGGGCGCACTGCGACTCGAGCCAGCGGTCCAGCAGCACCGCGAACAGGCCGGGACAGTCGAGCATCGAGAAGTGACCGGCATCGGGGATCGTCTGCAGCGTCGCGCCGGGGATCAGCGCCTGCAGTCGACGGCCCTCGGAGAGATCGACCCAGCGGTCTTCCTCGCCCCACAGGATCAGGGTCGGGACGTCCATCGACGGGTAGAGCGTCTCCAGCCGGCCGGTGAAGTCGTGGTCGTATTGCGCGACCTGGCGGTAGTAGGCCTTCTGGCCGACCTCGCCCAGCCAGGGCGCGAGCAGCGCCGACTCGGTTGCCGCGTCCAGCGGCCGATGGACCGCCGTGGATAGATGCGCGGCGAGCGTCGCCCGGTGGATGTACTCGGGCACGGCCGCAAAGACCTGCTCGTGGCGCTTCACATGCAGCGAGTAGGGCGTTCCCCACGGATTCAGCACGACGCCGTCGGCGACCGCGACGCTCGCGACCTCGACCTGCTCCACCAGCACCGCACCGAGCACCGTGCCGGCGCCGAAGTCGTGGCCGACCAGGTGCGGACGGGCCAGGCCGAGATGCTCGATCCATTCCCGAAGCACGCGGGCGAAGGCGCGCAGCCTCACTTCCTGTCCATCGAACCTGGCCGACGCGCCGTATCCGGGCAGGTCGAGGGTGTGAAATCGATACGAGGGCTTTAGCCGCTCGATGACCGGGCGCCAGACCAGCGAGCTCGTCGGCGTGCCGTGCACCAGCACCACGTCGGTGCTGCCGTCGCCGTCGCAGCCGTAGGCGATCTCGCCGCAGGAGGAGGCAAAGCGATATTCGAGTTTATGATCTTTCATGATGCAACCTTTCGATGATGAGGCTGAGGCCACACGATTGCTGAATTATTGGAGGTTTTGAAGTGAAACCTGATCATTTGTCCATGACGAAATTTCATCTAACGAGGCGAGCATGAGGCGACTGCCGCCAATCGACACGATTCGCACCTTCGTCGAGATCGCGGACCAGGGGCGCTTCAACCGCGCCTCCGAGGCGCTTGGTCTGACCGAGTCCGCGATCAGCCATCGGCTGAGGAAGCTCGAGGACGCGCTCGGTGTGCGCCTGCTGGATCGGCAACGCGAAGGGGCGGTCCTGACGCCGGCCGGCGAGCGCTTCTACGACAAGGCGGCGAAGGCGCTGGCGCTTTTGGCGGATGCGGTGGAGGAGGTCCAGGGCATCGATCGCAAGGCGGTGTCGATCACCACCTCACGGGCATTCGCCGCCCACTGGCTGATGCCGCGCTACCGGGCGTTCCTGGATCGGCATCCCGGCATCGAGCTGCAACTGCTGGTCACCGAACGGGTTTGCGATCTTGCGCGCGAGCACATCGACCTCGCGATCCGCTACGGTGACGGGCCGTGGCCCGGACTGGAGGCAGTGCGACTGAGCGACGAAGTCTGCTTCCCGGTCGCCACGCCGGCGCTGGCGCGGGCATGGCGCGAGCTGCCGTGGCCGGACGCCGTCGAGCGCGCGGGTCGGATCATCGTCAATGCCCTTCATCCCGACGAGTGGTCGGCGTGGTGCGCGATCAGCGATCGCCGTCCACCCGACCCGAGCCGATGCAGCACGCTCGAATCCTTCGACCTCGTCCTGCAGGCGGCATTGTCCGGTGCCGGCCTGGCGATGGGGCGGCGGCCGATGGTCGACGATTGCCTCGAGCGCGGCGATCTGGTCGCGCCGTTCGGCACCGACGGCGTGCGCGGCAAGTCCTACTTCCTGGTCTGGCGGAGGGAGGGCTCGGTCTCGGGCAGCGCCCGGTCGGTGCGGCAATGGCTCGCGTCGAGCGCCGAGCTTGCTGCGGACGGCGGCGGGGGGCTGGCGGGGTGAATCGAAGCCGCGCGCTGGCAAAGGCCGCGTGCTCCGGCACCGGTGGCTGCGCCCGCCGCGAAACACCGCGCACAACCGACCGGCGTCGGCGGGATGCATCCCGCCCTACGGGATCTGGGGATTTCCGAGCAGATCGGGATCTGACGAACCGGTACCCGCCGCAACCGCTTCGTGGCGAACGGCGGGTTGCCACCACGCTGCTGAACAGATCATTTCGGCCAGGAGCGGTAGCTAGCGAATTCCGGCAACGTGCCGCTGGAAAGTCAGCTCCCCTCCGAAACTTGCCGTTCGTGCTGCGCGAACTGCTCAGTCTGAACGGTCTCCAGACCCTGCGGAACGAACGGCTGCAGTCACCTCTACCGCCGCCGTTCGGTCAGCCTTGGGTCAAGAGTGACAGGGCGTCGAGGCGGCAACGGGTGGTATGATTAAGTATGATCCAGGTGCATGGAGGACATCATGCCAACCATCGAACGCCTCACGGTCACGATGCCAGCCGATATGGCGGCCCTCATCAAAGCCGCGGTCGAGGAAGGCGATTACGCCTCGACCAGCGAAGTCATCCGCGAAGCGCTGCGCGACTGGAAGGTGAAGCGCAGTCTCAAGCTCGGCGAGCTCGAAGCCCTGCGCGCCGACATTGACAAGGGGATGGCCGATCTCTCGGCGGGCCGGGTCACCGACTTTGACATGGACAAGATCATCGAACGGGGGAGGAAGCTATTAGCCGGACGCTCCCCCTCCGCCTGACCGACGCCGCTGAAGCCGATCTCGCCGAAATCTGGGCGTATCTGGCCGTCGAAGTCTTCGAGGCCACGGCCGCTTTGCAACTGGCCCGGATTCACGACCAGATGAAGCAGCTGTGCCGCCATCCCGGCATCGGCGCGCCCCGCGAGCAGTTCGCCACGGGGCTGCGCGTGGGATTCGAGAGCCCCTACGCCATCTATTACGTCGCCAGTGCCAACGAGTTGGCCGTGATCCGCGTCCTGCATGGCGCGCGGGATGCCGCGGCGCTGGCCGAGAGAGGCGGCTTCGACGCATGAACCGGGTCCCGGCATGATTTGACGCTACGGCCAGTTCGCCGGCGGTATCCGTCCATCGTCCGTGAACAACAATCAGATTCCGATCAACAGTACCAAGGAGTCTGTCATGGAATCCTCCGAGCATCGGGAACCCTGGAACAAAGGCAAGCTGGTTGGCCAGAAGGCGCCGCTAATACCCAAGGACATCTGGGCGATTCGCATCCACCTGCAGAACGCCCAACAAGTGCGAGGTCTGGCCATGTTCAACCTGGCAATCGACAGCAAGCTGCGCGGCTGCGACCTTGTCAATCTACGGGTTCGCGATGTCACTCACGGAAGCCAAATCCTGTCGCGGGCCATGGTTGTGCAGCGCAAGACGCAACGCCCGGTTCAGTTCGAATTGACCGAACCGACGCGCACCAGCGTCGCCGCATGGATCGGATCGCCCGGGCGAAGCTCAAGCCGGAAGACTTTCTCTTCCCGAGCCGACTACACGAAACTCAGCGTTAGCGATTGGCATTTTCGTGGATCCGACGCTCCGTCGTCGGCTTTTCGGCGATGAGTTTGAGGCGATGTAGGTCGCAACCCGACCCCAAGCAGACTGTCGCTGCATCGGAACGCGGACATTCAACGGCCGCGTGGAGCCTGTGCGGGATCTGCGGGACGAAACATCGCTAAGCCTTGGACCTTTCCGACAGTTCGCGGAGTTTGTCAGCTGCTTCTTTGATTCGATCAACGACGGCCCGAATTGACGCTCCTCCATCCATGTAGAGCTGCATCGTTTCAGTCAGGTGTAGTGTGCGTGCGACGTCCTTGAGCTCAAGCCTCACATCATCCCCGATCGGTTCAATGTTGTACCAGCACACCCGAGTCAGTGGGCGCGCCAACTCAGATGCTTGGGATTGAAGTTCCTCTATACGCCCAGAATCGACCATCTCGCCAGAGCGCTCGTATAGGTCTTGAAGCTTTAATGCAGAGCTACGAATTAATTCCCGAACTTGATCGAGCGAGGCTACAGCAAGTGGGGCATCTGAGAAATGTCGATCAAGCATTCCTTGGGCCAGGCTGGCAACATGATTCACAGCATTCTCTAAATCGCCACCTGATCCAATATAGAGTCTCATGTTGGCAACTTCATCTAGACCTTTTGCGAGCACCTTTAGCTCACCATCAACACCTTCGGCTTCCGCAAATGTTAAGACAGCCATCTGCCGAAGCTCCGAAGCGGCATAGCCTAGATCGGAGCGCCACATGTCTAGCCACGGATTAAACTGACGATCTTCGGCTTCATCCGTAACCACTAATATATCTGACAAAACTCTGGCAAGCGCAGAATAGAACTTGGACTTTTCGTCATCCTCCTCACTTTCAGTGGGACTTGGGGTTGCCCGCAGGTGGGCGGAAACACGCTCGATAACTTCGTGCGGCTCTGCAGGGCACGCCTGAGTGAGATGCCGAACATACGGAGTATTGCTGCTGTAGTAGACTGGCTGCGCGCCTTTGGGTACGACGATCACAAGGACCACTTTGCCATCTTCCACGGCAAATCTTGCGGTCGGCGTAATCGATGGCTTTACGGTTCCTTTGGAAATTCCTTCTAGGCGCCGAATCGTCTGATCGCGTCCCTCCCCCGAATTGCATTCCGGCAAGCCGACTAGCTCACCGGAGTCGTCAACTCCAATCAGAATCGTTCCGGAATTTGATGTGGCGAACGCCGCTATTTCTTTTCCAAGATCGCGGGCATTTGCCGGAAACTCGGATTTGTATTCCAGCTCTTGGCTCTCTCCGCGGGCTCTCAGAACTGGCAAGTCTCTCGATAAAACTTCGTCCGCCCAGTCAGGCACATCCATAGCTAATAATGTCTCCTAAAAGATTCACCCTTGCGACAAGGGCGCTGAGGCGAGCACCGGCGGAGCATACGAGCGAGCACGACGGGCGCTTTGAGTTCCCTGCAAAAAAGCAATTATCCGGCTACCGCCTTAATGATGGCGCCCACAATTACGCCGAGCAGACCGACAACCCCAGATATCCACCACCGGGAGTCCTTTTTGTTTTCAATTTCCCGTGAGTGAAGGTTTATAGCCGTGTTGACCAATGTGGAAATATCTGAGTTGTTTAATGGGTTTCTGGATATGCGTTCTTTTTGAACTGAGGTGAGGGCATTGAACTCTTCCCGAGTAATCTTTTCTTCCTTGTCGACGTCATAAAGCTTTTGGTAGTTGCGCCGCCACACTAACGATGCCTGCTGGCGCCCACTATCTAGCCGGAAAAATTCTGGGTGTTGTTCGAACACGGCCTTCCAGTATTCTCCTTTGGCGTCGTCCCCTCCGATTCGGTCTGCCCATCCACCGAAATCAAGCTTATAGAACTTATATGTACCCATAACTTGAATAGCTGCAATGACATCAGCCAATCGGTTTGGATTGCTTGTGTAAGGGGTTTCGTGGCTCTTTCTCATGGCTTTCAGCATTAAATTGCGCTTTCAGGCAACAGGCTTGCGGGATAACAACGAAACCCTGCAAAACATGTGTTGCAATCCGCTCTTTATATGGAATGGAATCGCGTGCCGCAAAACAAGTCGGCAAAAAACGCTGCAATCTTCGGCATTGTGCCGCGACACTGATCACGGCGCCGAGTTAGGCAGGGAGCATACCGCGTTCTCCGAACGGCAGCTATCTGGTGCGGAGCTGCGACGGTCAGCTTGTGGCCGGAGGCGCTAGTTCACGAACGGCAGCTTCGTGGCAGCGAACCTCAGCGACACCCAGCATGCCCGAATGGCAGCTTCGGGGAAAGTCGGTCGGCCGGATTGGATCAGCGTTCGTCGAAACTCACGCGCAGACGCTTGCCGGTGGCGCGGGCCTGGCAGCTGAGGACGAATCCCTGCTCGATCTCGGCCGCCTCCAGCGTGAAGTTCTTGTCCATCGCGACGCCGCCCTCCAGCACCTTGGCCCGGCAGGTGCAGCACACGCCTGCCTTGCACGAGAACGGCAGATCGAGCCCGGCGTTGAGCGCGGCGTCCAGGACGTGCTCGTCCGGACCGATGCGCAATTCGTGCTGCTTGCCGTCCAGTACGATGGCGAGCGAAATGTCCTTGGGCGCGTTCTTTTCCCCCGGCACCACGGGACTGCTGCGCTTCGGCTTCACGCCCGCCGGCAAGGTCGAGGTGAAACGCTCGGCGTACACACGGTTGTCGGCTATGCCGGCTGCGATCAGCGCCTCGCGGGTCGCCTCGATCATCTCCTCCGGGCCACAGACGAAGACCTCGTCCATGCTGGCCGCGGGCAGCAGCGCATCGATGAGCGCGCGCACCTTTTCGCCATCGATGCGACCCTGCAGCAGATCCACGTCCTGGGCCTGGCGCGACAGGATGTGGATCAAGGTGAGCCGGTCGCGATAGCGGTCCTTCAGGTCCTGCAGGGCTTCGTTGAACATCACCGAGGACATGCGCCGATTGCCGTAGACCAGGGTGAACCTGGAGTCGGCCTGCTCCTCCAGCGTGGTTGCGACAATCGACAGGATCGGTGTGATGCCCGATCCGGCGGCAAATCCGACGCGGTGAATGGCACGCTTCTTCCTGACCACGAAACGGCCGTCCGGCGGCATCACCTGCAGGGTGTCGCCGGCCTTGAGGGTCTGGGCGGCCCAATTGGAAAACAGCCCCCCCTCCACCGGGCGGATGCCGATTTCTATTTCGCCGCTCCTGGCAAGGCGGCTGCGGGGGCTGCTGATCGAGTAGTTGCGGCGCACTTCCCGTCCATCGATGGTCGCCCGCAGGGTCAGGAACTGGCCCGCTTCGAAGGTGAAGCGTTCTTTCTCGGATGCGGGGATGTCGAAGGTGATGGCCACGGCACCGGCGGCCTCCGGGCTGACCCGCTTGACGGAGAGTTCTCGAAATCGGAGCGCGGACATGGGGACATCTCCGGTCAGCCTCAGTAGGGCTTGAAGTAGTCGAAGGGCTCCTGGCAATCCAGGCACTTGTAGAGGGCCTTGCAGGCGGTGGAGCCGAATTGGGAAGAGAGCGCAGTGCGGGTCGAGCCGCAGCGGGGGCAGGCCACCGTCTCCGCCCTTTCCGGCCGGGCCATGAAGCGCAGCGCGGCCACCTGCCGGGGCGGGCGGGCATGGGGTGGCGCGATGCCGTAGGCGCGCAGTTTTTCCTTCGCGGCGTCGGACATCCAGTCGGTGGTCCACGCGGGGGCCAGGCGGGTCACCACCCGGCCCGGAATGCCCAGCTCAGCCAGCTTGGCCCGCACATCGTCTTCGATCTGGCCCATCGCCGGACAAGCGCTGTAGGTGGGCGTGATGATTACCTCGAGACCCTCGGGCGTGGTCCGCACATCGCGCAGGATGCCCAATTCGCGCAGCGTGACCACCGGGATTTCCGGATCGGTGAGCGCCTCCAGGGCCGCCCATACCTTGTCCACCGTGGCGTCCATCTCGTCACCACACGCCGTTGGGGTGAGCGCGGGCCAGGCCCTGCATCTCGCCCAGCAGATAGCTCAGGTGTTCGGAATGCAGGCCCATCTTGCCTTCCGTTACGTAGCCGCAAAACCGCGGGCGCGTCAGCGTGGCTTCGGCCAGGGCTGCGTCGATCATCGCGTCCCAGGCTTCGCGCAGCCCCCCCACATCCGCCCCGACCCCCGCGGCCAGCGCGGAGGACTCGGCCGGGCTGGCGGTCCAGAATTCCTCGGTGTAGGGCATCAGGTGATCCAGCGCCGCCTGGGCCCGGGCGTGGGACTCCTCGGTCCCGTCGCCGAAGCGGACGAGCCAGTCGCGGGCATGGTGCAGGTGATAGCTGGCCTCCTTGACGGACTTGGCGGCGATCGCGGCCAGTTCGGGGTCGCCGGATGTCTCGAGCGCCGACCACAACAGGACCATCAGTGCCGAGTACAGGAAGTTGCGCACGGTGGTGGTGGCGTAATCCATGCCGGCGCTGGCGTAGCCCACCAGCGGCCCATGGTGGGGAAGCTCCAGCAGCGTGTAGTTGCGGAATTCCGCCGGATCGCGAAAGTAGGCCAGCTTGTCCTCGCTGGCGTCGCCGCCCAGCAGGGACGCGGCATGGCGGTAGAGCAGGCGGGCCTGGCCGATCAGATCGAGGCTCACGTTGGCCAGCGCCAGGTCCTCTTCCAGGATCGGGCCGTGGCCGCACCACTCGGCGTTGCGCTGGCCCAGGACGACCGCGTTGTCGGCCAGGTGCAGCAGGTAGTCGATCGGCATGCTCATCACATGTGTCCCACGTCGTCCGGGATCTGGTAGAAGGTCGGATGGCGGTAGATCTTGTCGGCGGCCGGATCGAACAGCTCGCCCTTGTCGTCCGGATTGCTGGCGGTGATGGCGGCCGAAGGGACGACCCAGATGCTCACGCCTTCCTGGCGGCGGGTGTACACGTCGCGCGCCATGTGCAGGGCCTGCTTGGCGTCGGCGGCGTGCAGGCTGCCGCAGTGCTTGTGTTCGAGGCCCTGCTTGCTGCGCACGAATACTTCCCACAGGGGCCATTCCTTGAGCGGGGGCGTGGTCATGCGACCTCCTCGGCTGCGCGTTGTTGCTGTTTGCGGGCGTAGGCCAGGGCCGCGTCGCGGACCCAGCGGCCTTCGTCGTGGGCCTTGACCCGGGTGGCCAGGCGCTCCCGGTTGCAGGGGCCATTGCCCTTCACGGTGTTCCAGAACTCGGTCCAGTCGATCTGGCCGTAGTCGTGGTGCTGGCGCGCCTCGTTCCAGGCGAGCGCCGGATCCGGCAGCGTGACGCCGAGGACCTGGGCCTGGGGCACGGTGGCGTCGACGAACTTCTGGCGCAGATCGTCGTTGCCGATCCGCTTGATGCCCCAGCGCATGCCCTGCGCGCTGTGCGGACTGTCGGCGTCCGGCGGACCGAACATCGCCAAGCACTTCCACCACCAGCGGTCCACCGCGTCCTGCACCATCGCACGCTGCTCGTCGGTGCCCTTCATCATCGCCAGCAGGGCCTCGTATCCCTGGCGTTGATGGAAGGACTCCTCCTTGCACACGCGGACCATGGCGCGAGCATAGGGACCGTAGGAGCAACGACACAGCGGAATCTGGTTCATGATCGCCGCGCCGTCCACCAGCCAGCCGATGACCCCCACGTCGGCCCAGGTAAGGGTCGGGTAATTGAAGATCGAGCTGTACTTGGCCCGGCCGGAGTGCAAGGCCTCCAGCATCTGCTCGCGGCTGGTGCCGAGCGTCTCGGCAGCGGAGTACAGGTAGAGGCCGTGTCCGCCCTCGTCCTGCACTTTCGCGATCAGGATCGCCTTGCGCTTGAGGCTGGGAGCGCGCGAAATCCAGTTGCCTTCGGGCAGCATGCCGACGATCTCGCTGTGCGCATGCTGGCTGATCTGGCGCACCAGGGTCTTGCGATAGGCTTCCGGCATCCAGTCCTGGGGTTCGATGCGGCCGTCGGCGTCGATGGCCGCTTCGAAGCGCGCCACTTGCTCGGGGCTGCCTTCACTGCCGACCGCGGCGGCTTTGTTCGAGCCGTCGGGGAGATCCAGGGCTTGGGTGTACATCCGTTTCTCCTTGTGACCACGCTGGGGGAGGGCTGATCTTTCCTGTCCGGCGCCTTGCGCGGGTCGGCGTGGCCGTACCTCCGCCGGCGAGGAAGATCGCCACCTCTCCGCCCCCGCTTCAGGCTCCGCTGAAGCGGGGGCGGCGCTTGTCGAGGAAGGCGGACACGCCCTCGACGTAGTCGGCGCTGCGGCCCAGTTCGCGCATGAAGCCGGCTTCCATGGACAGCTGCTCCTCCAGGCTATGGCCGGCGGCGGCATGCATGGCCTGGCGGGTGCGCACCAGAGCCCTGGTGGGCGAGCGGGCGAGTTGCAGCGCCAGCGCATCCACGGCCGGGGCGAACTCCGCGTCCTCGTAGACTGCCCAGATCAGCCCCCACTCGGCGGCTTTCCCGGCGGGCAGCTTGTCGGCCAGCATGGCGAGGCCCATGGCCCGGGCCATGCCGACCCGCTGGGGCAGCACCCAGGTGCCGCCGCTGTCGGGCGCCAGGCCGATCTTGCTGAAGGCCTGCAGGAAGGCGGCGGACTTGGCGGCCACGACCAGGTCGCAGGCCAGTGCCAGGCTGGCCCCGGCGCCCGCGGCCATGCCATTCACCGCGGCGACCGTGGGCACCCGCAGCTTGGCCAGGCGCAGGATCAATGGCTTGTAGTGGCGCTCCACCACGTCGCCCAGGTCCGGCGGCGTTTCGCCCGCGACGAAGCGCACCTCCGGATCGCTCAGATCCTGGCCGGCACTGAAGGCGCGGCCGGCACCCGTGAGCACCAGCACCCGTACCGCCGGGTCGCCCTCGATGTGGTCGAGGGCGACCCGCAACTCGCCGTGCATGGCGGCGTCGAAGCTGTTCATCTTGTCCGGACGGTTGAGCGTCAGGCGGGCCACGCCGTCCTCCACCGTCAGGAGAATGCTCCGGAATTCCATTCGTGCCCCCTCAAACGTGATAGCGGCGTTGTACGACGCGGAAGCGGTTGGCGACGAAGGCGGAATCGGCATAGCACGCGTTGGCTGCCGGATTGCCGCCCGTGGCGTGGTAATCGGAGAACGCCGCCGACTGGTTCACGAACACGCTGCCGGTGAGGTTGATGGACAGGGCCACCTTGCTGCGCCAGGTCGCAGCGGTCATGGCATCGATCACGTCCTGCTGCGTCGAATGGATTCCTGCGGTCAGCGCACCGTGCTCGCAGACCATCCGCTCCGCAACGGCGATCGCGGCAGCGTTGTCGGTCACCTTGACGACAAAGCTGATGGGGCCGAAGCGTTCTTCCATGTAGAGCTTCTCGTCGGCGGCGTCGCAGGCCAGCAGCACCGGCGTGCGTACCTGGGCCGCGGGAAAGTCCGGGTTGTCGAGCTTGCGCGAGGCGAGGATCACCCGGCCCAGCTCACCGCTGTCGGCCAGCGCGATGCGCTCCAGCGTGTCGGCGGACTGGATGGCGCCCAGCACTGCAAGTGCCACCTCGGGCTTCGACAGCAAGCGCTCGATGGCCTTCGCCAGATCCGCGCAGAAATCGTCGTAGCTCTTGTGGCCCTCGTCGGTGTCGATGCCGCCGGCCGGCACGAGCAATGCCTGGGGCGTGGTACACATCTGTCCCGAGTAGAGGGACAGCGTGAAGGCCAGGTTTCCAAGCATCGCGTTGTAGGCGGAGGTGGAGTCGATGACGATGTTGTTGACCCCGGCCAGCTCGGCATAGACCTGGGCCTGGCGTGCATGCTGGACGAGCCACTGGCCGAAGGCGTTGCCGCCGGTGAAATCCACCGATTTCACGGCGGGATGGGTGGCCAAGGCCTGGGTGGTGGCATGCGTTTCCGCCACGCACAGGCTGACGAGATCGGGGTCGATGCCGTTTTCGCCCAGCACCGCACGGATGGTCCGAACGGTGATTGCCGCCGGCAGGATGGCATTGCCGTGGGGTTTGACGATCACGGCATTGCCCGTGGCCAGGGCCGCGAACAGGCCGGGATAGGTGTTCCAGGTGGGGAAAGTGCCGCAGCCGATGACGAGGCTCACGCCGCGCCCGACGATCTCGAAGTGCTTCTTCATCACCAGCGGCGGGTTCTTGCCCTGGGGCTTTTCCCACACCGCCTCGGAAGGGACCAAACTCTGCTCGCGCCAGGCGTAGGCCACTGCCTCGAGACCCCGATCCTGTGCGTGGGGGGCGCCGGCCTGGAAAGCCATCATCCACCCCTGGCCCGTGGTCGTCATTACCGCGTGAGCCAGTTCGAAGCTCTGCTTGTTGAGGCGATCCAGGATCTCCAGGCAGATCCCGCTGCGGCCGCCGGCCCCTACCGCCTGCCAGCCCTGCATGGCGGCGAGCCCCGCGGCGATCAGTGCTTCGGGGTCACACACCGGGTAGCTCACATCCAGGGCGACGCCATAGGGAGAGCGCTCACCCCCATGCCAGCCGCTCTGGCCGGGCTGAGCCAGTTCGAACTGCCCGCCCAGATGCGCCTCGAAGGCGCGCTTGCCGTCCTCGGCCGCCGCCTCGCCGTAGAACTTGGGGCTGGGCAGCTCCGGGTAGGCAGACCAATAGGAACGGGCGGCGATGGCAGCGACGGCGCCTGCCAGGACCGCTTGATGCTTTTCGCACAACGGGTGGGTCATTCGTCTGTCTCCGGTCGGGTCTGCTTTCTGGCATGAAATAATACAAATACTATTGATATGTGTCAATGTTTTGTATCGTTAAAACGGTAGGACAGAGATCCAGCCTTCATTCTTGAAAATTCCTCTGTCCATGTAAATTTTGTTTATTTTCATATTGTTATATGGAAACAAGGTGGCCATGGCATCCGTCGTGCGATGACGCGACGCTCGCGATGCAGATGAGTGCCGATCGATATGAGACGTATTGTTGTGTGTACGCAAGAGATATGTAGCATAATGCCGGTGGCGCGACACCCCCCGCGGGAGAAGCCAGCGCGAGCCGCGAGGGCGCTCGGCCGGCAGGAGGGAGTTTCCCCCGCCCGCCCACGACCCGACTTCCATCCGCAGTCCCGGAGCGGCAAGACGAGGAAGCTGAAAAAATGCGGCAAAGCGGCCCTGCGTAGCCACACGCTCCCCGTCCGAGGTCCCGGCCCGTGAGCGAGCCGGCACCGGCAAGATCCGCGGGGAGCCGCTAGAATCCTCCGGCCAGAGACGATTTCATATGGAAAATCAAGTGCTTCCGCCGCTCCAGCAACGTCTGGACAGCTTTCGTCGGCAAGACCGCGTACGGGCCGGCTCCCTCATCATCACGGGCTTCGGCGATGCCGTCCTGCCGCGGGGCAGCCGCATCTGGCTGGGGAGTCTGATCCGGCTGCTGGAACCACTCGCTGTCAACGAGCGCCTGATCCGAACGTCCGTCTTTCGCCTCGCCAAGGAAGGATGGCTGCGCAGCGAACGCTCCGGTCGCCGTACCGACTACCTTCTCACCGCTGCAGGCCAGCGCCGCTTCGAGGCAGCATCCCGGCACATCTACGCCGCAGCCGCCCCCTCCTGGGACCGGCGCTGGAGGATCATCGTCACGATCGGTGAGCTGACCCCCAAGGAGCGGGAGAGCCTGCGCCGCGCGCTCTTCTGGCAGGGTTTCGGAGCGCTGGGGGGAGGCAGCTTCGTGCACCCGAGCGCCGACCTCCGCACAGCCTTTGACGCCCTCCTTGCCGAGGGCCTGACCGATGTGTCGGCCAAACTCAAGCCGCTGATCGCGGCCGATGCCCAGCTCGGCGGTGCCGCCAGCGATGCGGACATGGTTCGTGCCGCCTGGAATCTGCCGCAAATGGGCGGGGTGTACGGCGAGTTCACCGCGCGCTACCAGCCGATACTGGCCCAGTTGCGGGACGGCCGGCACGAGGTCGATGACGAGAGCGCGTTCCTGCTGCGCGTTCTGCTGATTCACGACTACCGACGCCTGCTGCTGCGCGACCCCGTGTTGCCGGACGTGCTACTGCCGGCACAGTGGGCGGGCCAAGAGGCCCGTCTGCTGTGCAAGGAGCTCTACCGGCGTCTCCTGCCCGCCTCCGAGCGCCACCTGGACCGCCACCTTCGACTTGCGAGCGGGGACACACCTGCGGCCTCGCCCGCCCTGCTCGAGCGGTTTCGGGACGTCGACCCCCTCGCCGAAGCGGCCTAGGGGCTGTGGACATATAGGCGGCGATCCATCGGATAAATGTCCACAGCCCCTAGGGGCCGTCGGACTCGAGGCCGATCTGCTGCGCCGATGGGACCGCGATCCCTATTCGGCCGGACCTTCGTTGCGCAGTCCCGGCCTGGCGCGTCGTCGCGCCTTGCCGGACCGTCCGCGAGACCCACACTCGGATGCGCTCGATTGCGGGTTCGAATGTAGTGTTTCGGTCTTGGCGGAGCCTATGGTGAGGCGGAACTCGGGCGCCGCTGGCCGGCTGAAGCCGGCCCTGCGAACCCGACCGAAGCGTGTTGGCCGGTAGGGCCGGCTTCAGCCGGCCTCGGACGGCCGATACATGTCAGGCGCATGGTTCCCTCACTGCGCGCAACGCTACACTCGCTTGCTTGGAGCGGCCCCGGCGCCGCTCCGCGTGTCAGATGTTCGAATCCGGGAAGGATTCCTTGCGCTGGCTCATGTAGGCCTGCAGGGCCTCGTCGATGGCCGGGTCGAGCGCCGGTGCCTGGTACTCGGCAAGCATCTTCTTCCAGCGGGCGTTGGCGCGCTGGGCCATGTCGAGGCGGCCTTCGGAATCCCACTGCTCGAAGCTGTTGTTGTCGGCGATCGGCGAACGGTAGAAGGCGTTCTCGAAGTTGGCCTGGGTATGGGCGCAGCCGAGGAAGTGCTTGCCGGGGCCGACCTCGCGGATGGCGTCCATCGCCTGGCCGTTCTCGGACATGTCGATGCCGCCCATCAGGGTTTGCATCATGCCGGCCTGGTCGGCGTCCATGACGAACTTCTCGTAGCCCATCGCCAGGCCGCCCTCGAGCCAGCCGGCGGTGTGCAGCGCGAAGTTCACGCCGGCCAGCGCGGTCGGCAGCAGCGTATTGGCGCTCTCGCTGGCGGCCTGCGCGTCGGGGACCTTCGAAGCGGTCAGCGAGCCGCCGGAGCGGAACGGGACGCCGAGGCGGCGCGCCAGGTTGGCCATCACGTACAGCACCAGGGCCGGCTCCGGAGTGCCGAAGGTCGGTGCGCCGGACTGCATCGACATCGAGCTGGCGAAGCTGCCGAACACCACCGGCGCGCCCGGATTGACGAGCTGCACGAAGGCCATGCCGGCCATCGCTTCGGCCAGCGTCTGCGCGGCGGTGCCGGCCACCGTCACCGGCGACATGGCGCCGGCCAGGATGAACGGCGTGACGATGCAGGCTTGGTTGTTGCGCGCGTAGACCTTGGCGGCGCCGAGCATGGTGTCGTCGAAGGTCATCGGCGAGTTGGCGTTGATCAGGTTGATCACCGCGGTGCGCGGCTTGCCGGTCTCCGGGTCGATCCACTGGTCGCCGAACAGGATCTTGGCCATCTCGACGGTGTCCTGGGCACGCTCGGGGTGCGTGACCGAGCCCATGAAGCACTTGTCGGAGTACTTCATGTGGCTGTAGACCATCTCGAAGTGGCGCTTGTTGACCGGCAGGTCCACCGGCTCGCAGATCGTGCCGCCGGAGTGGTGCAGGCCGGGTGACAGGTAGGCGAGCTTGACGAAGTTGCGGAAGTCCTCGATGTTGCCGTAGCGGCGGCCGTCGTCCAGGTTGTGGATGAACGGGCAGCCGTAGGCGGGCACGAAGACCGTGTTGGCGCCGCCGATCTTGACGCTGCGCTCGGCGTTGCGGGCGACCTGCGTGAACTCGCGCGGGGCGTTGTCCTGGATCAGCTTGCGGCACATGCCGCGCGGCATCCGCACGCGCTCGCCCTGCACGTCGGCGCCGGCATCGCGCCAGATCTGCAAGGCCTCGGGGTCGTCGCGGAAATCGATGCCGATTTCCTCGAGGATCGTGTCGGCGTTGTGCTCGATGATCGACAGCCCCTCGTCGTTGAGCACTTCGTAGTAGGGAATCTTGCGGCTCACGTAGGGCGCCTGCGTGGCTGGGCCACGCGAACGCGCTGCGCGACGTGCTTCGCTCCCGCTGCGACCGGCGCGCCGCCGGGTCTCGGTGGAACTCATTGTCTCGCTCTCCATGGGTGGTGTGTTCGAGGGGTGTTCGTTGCCGCCAGTATGTGGATTGCTGCGGTGCCGCCGCATGGCACGGTGCGACGCATGCATTGCCAAACGCGCCATGGGTGGGCGGGCAGGGTGTTTACGGGATCGATGCGCGCGACGGCTTCGCGCGGTCGGCCCGCGCACGGGGCACGAAGCATGGGCGGCGACATCGTTGCTGCGGTAGCACCCCATCCCCCTCCCGGCCTCCCCCTTGAAGGGGGAGGGGCGGGCTACGCGGCGTGGAAGGGTCATGCACGAGCGCGCCGAGGGCGCGGGGCGTGGGCTGCGGTAACGTCTTTGCGGTGGCACCCCGTCCCCCTCCCGGCCTCCCCCTCGAAGGGGGAGGGGAGGGCTACGCGGCGGGGGTGGGTGATGCACGACCGTGCCGGGGGCGCTAGGCGTGGCTGCGGCATCCTCGTTGCGGTGGCACCCCATCCCACTCCCGGCCTTCCCGTTGAAGGGGGAGGGGCGGGCTACGCGGTGTGGAAGGGTGATGCACGAGCGCGCCGGGGGCGCGGGACGTGGGCTGCGGTAACGTCGTCGCGGTGGCACCCCATCCCCCTCCCGGCCTCCCCCTTGAAGGGGGAGGGGCGGACTACGCGCCGGGGGCGGGATCGGGTCAGCACACCTCGCAAGCGCCCGCCGGGATCTCGTCGACGCGGTTGCACGGCGGCCCGGAGGCGATCGCGGTGAGCCGCATTTCGAAGAACACGTCGCCGTCGATCTCGTTGCTGACGCTGTTCTCGTCGTGCTCGAATTCGATCTCGACCGAGGCGGCGCCGGCCTGCCGTGCCAGCGCTGTGGCCTCGGCGGCGGCCAGTTGGCGGGCGTGCCCGACGGCGTCGTCGAGTTGCGGGAAGTCCTGCGGGCCGTCCGCGGCGAATACCCGGAAGGTGCCGCGTACCGGTTGGGTGATGGTCAGGTGCACCCGCTGCGACACCTCACCCAACACCGCCCCGACCGCGTTCGCCACTTCGGCGAAGCGCGGCATGTAGAGGCCGACCCGCAGGCCGCGGGCGACCTCGGGGTAGTAGCTGGCGGCCGGGCCGCCGACCGCCACCACCGGGGTGTCGGCCGCGAACTGGATCGAGAAGACGGAGGGCTTGGACGGATCGCGGCGCTGCTCCATCGCCATTTCGGTCAGTAGCCGTGACAGCTTGTCGGCCTGGGCCGCCGCCAACTGCCCCTGTTCGTGCAGGCCGGCCTCGACCAGCTTCTGGCTGATGGCGTCGATGACCAGGTCGAAGATCTGGCGCGACGGGCCCTCGGCGTCCCCTTCGGGCCAGGTGCCGAATCCGTACAGCCGGCGCATCTGGCGGGCCCAGATCCGGGCCCCCAGCACTGCCGCGGCGGTGCTCCAGTGGCTCGAGATGCCCAGCACGTGGGCTGCGTCGGTCGGCGTGAAACCGCTGTAGATGACCAGGCCCTTGCGCTCGAGCCGCGCCAGCGCGCGGGCCAGGCGGCGATCCTCCGTCGCCGCGCGCTCGATGTCCACCGGCCCGTCGGCGAGGCGTTCCCAGGCCTGGCGTTCGTCCTCGGGCAGGCGCGCCAGCAGCGCCTCGTCGTGCTGCGAGCGCAGTGCGAAACGCAGCTGGCTGCTGTTGGGCGAGGAATTGGCCTGCCCCTCGAGGGCCGCCAGCACTGCCGGGTGCTCGCTCGCCAGCAGGCTCAGCGGCACCACCCGGCGGGGCCCGATCGAGATGCCGTGGCCGCCACTGAAACGCACCTCGCTGTCGCCGCCGAGTCCGATCGAGTAGACGCGGACCGCTTCGACCATCGGCTGCCAGCCGCCGATCAGCGCCCCGTCGAAGGAGAGTTCGGGTCGGCCGTTGCGCACCACCGCGATGTCGGTCGTGGTGCCCCCCATGTCGGCGACGATCGCGTCCCGCAGCCCGCTCAGTGCGCAGGCGCCGAGCACGCTGGCGGCCGGCCCCGACAGCACGGTGCCGACCGGGCGCTGCAGCGCCGATTCGGCATTGACCAGCGAGCCGTCGCCCTTGACGATCATCAGCGGCGCACGGATGCCGCGTGCCGCCAGGATGGCCTCGACCGACTCGATCAGCCGCTGCACGTGGGCGATCATGCGCGCGTTGAGCGCCACCGTGGCGGCCCGCCGCGGCGCGCCGAGCGAAGAGGCCAGTTCGTGGCCGCAGGTCACCGGCTTGCGCGACAGTTCGCGCACCAGCTCGCGCACACGGATTTCGTGGCGCGGATTGCGCACGCTGAAGCTGGCCGAGATCGCGAAGGCCGAGACCTTGTCGCGCCAGTTGAGGATCGCCGCGCGGGTGGCCTCTTCGTCCAGCGGCAGCGCTTCGCCGCCGGCGGCATCGTGGCCGCCGTCGAGCGTGACGATGCACTCGGGGCCGAGCAGCTCGGCCAGCCCGCTCGCGCGCACCTGGCGTTCGTCGTAGCCGATCAGCAGCGCGCAGACCGGGGAGCCCTTGCCTTCGACGACCGAGTTGGTGGTCAGCGTCGTCGACAGCGACACCAGCGATACCTCGGACAGGCACTCCGGCGGCAGGCTGTCGATCGCCTCCGCGATGCCGACCGTGAGGTCGTAGCGGGTCGTCAGCCGCTTCGCGGCGGCGGCGATCTCGCGCCGCTCGTCCAGCAGTACCGCGTCGGTGAAGGTGCCGCCGGTGTCGATGCCGAGCATCAAGCCCATGTCCGTTCCCCTAGGAAAATACGAAAAGGGGGCGGCACCGAACCGAACCATGCGTCCGGATCCCGCCCGCCCCCGTCGTGCGTGATGGCCGCCATCATGGCGGCCGCCCGCTGCTACGAGTAGTGCGACTGATGCAGCGCTTTGTAGAGGCCGACCGTCATCGCCAGCAACACCACCGTGAAGGGCAGGCCCGTCGTGACCGCGCCGGCCTGCAGGGCATTCAGCGCGTCCTTGCCGCCGGCCGACAGCAGGATGGCCGAGATGATGCCGACCATGCAGGCCCAGAAGACCCGTTGGCCGCGCGGCGTGTCGGTCTTGCCGCCGGCGGTGATGCAGTCGATGACCAGCGAGCCGGAGTCGGCGGAGGTGACGAAGAAGACCATCACCAGCATCACTGCCAGCGCCGAGGTCACCGTGTGCAGCGGCATGTTGGCCAGCATCTGGAACATCGCCAGCGATACGTCGCCGATGCCGTTGGCCAACTCGCCGACGCCGCCTGCCGCCTGGGCCAGCGCATTGCCGCCGAAGGCCGTCATCCACAGAATGCTCACCAGCGTCGGTACGACGAGCACTGCGGTCAGCAGTTCGCGCACCGTGCGTCCGCGCGAGACGCGGGCGATGAAGATGCCGACGAAGGGCGACCACGAGATCCACCAGGCCCAGTAGAACACCGTCCAGCCGTGGAACCAGGTCTGATCGTCACGCCCGATCCAGTTCGACAGCGGCAGCAGGAACTCCGCGTAGTCGGACGTGGTCGTGAAGATTCCCTTCAGGTAGGCGATGAACCCGCCGGCGATTGCGACGAAGACCATCAGGGTCGTCGCCAGCGCCATGTTGATGTTGCTCAGCAGCTTGACTCCGCCATCGATGCCCCGCCAGACCGACAGGATCGTGACGCAGCCCACGACGACGATGATTGCCAGTTGCAGGCCGAGCGTGTTGGGGAGTCCGGTCACGAAGTGGATGCCGCTGGCTGCTTGCGTCGCACCGAGGCCGAGCGAGGTGGCGAGGCCGAACATCGTGGCCAGCGCCGCGATGATATCGACGACGTGGCCGATCCAGCCGCGCACGCGGTGTCCGACCAGCGGGTAGAACGCCGCCCGGAGGGTCAGCGGCAGCCCCAGGTTGAAGGTGAAGAAGCCGATCGCCACCGCCACCACGCCGTAGATCGCCCATGGGTGCAGGCCCCAGTGGAACATCGTGGCGCCCATCGCTGCGCTGGCGCCCTCCGGCGTCTTGGCCGCGGCATTCAGCGGCGTGCCGTACCAGTCGGTGTAGTAGGCCACCGGTTCCGCCACGCTCCAAAACATCAGGCCGATGCCCATGCCGGCCGCGAACAGCATCGCGAACCACGACATCGTCGAGAACTCGGGTCGTTCGGTCGGACCGCCGAGCCGGACCTTGCCGACCGGCAGCAGGATCAGCGCAATACAGAACAGCACGAAAACGTTGCCGGCGAGCATGAACAGCCAGTCGAAGTGGTCGATCGACCAGGTACGTGCGGCCACCATCTGCGCACTGGCACTTGCCGGATCCACCAGTGCGTACACGATGAACAGCACGATCAGGCCGGCGGTAATCGGAAAGACCGGATTGTGGAAATCAAGTCCCCAGAACTGCTTGTTGTCTATGCCTGGCTGGAGTACCAGGCTTTGATCGACGCTCATGTGTGAAGTCTCCCGAGGCATCGTTTTGATAGTCCGTCGGCCGGCGGTGTTCCGCGGATCGACGGCGCGCGTCTGGTGCAAGGTCTATTCTTTGCAATGCACGCGGAGGGGACATGTCCTGATGCGACCCCATCCATGCAGAATCCGCCAATTCCGCCGCGCTCCCGGACCGGGCCCACGGCGGAATGGAGCGGAAGGAGGCCGGTCGAACGCGAGCCCGGCCGGCCTCCGGCGCTCAGAAGTAGTAGCCGAAGTTGATGTTGTAGCGGCTCAGCCAGCGGTCGTCGGCGTTGGCGCCGAGGCGGTCGCCGAAGGCGGACTCGCTGCCGACGAACTCGTTGCCGTTGGAGAACGCGGCCTCGGTGTAGATGTACCAGCCGCCATGGGCCCAGGCGGCGCCGAAGATCCACTGCTCGCTGTCGTTGAAGTCGTCCTCGTCCTTGACGATGCTGCTGTACTCGGCGTAGGGGGTGACGGAATCGAGCCACGGGATGCTCGGCGTCTCCTTGTAGTAGCTGAGCGAGATCGCCGGGATCCACCCTTTGGCCGCGACCGTGTTGGGGAAGTCGAAGGCGCCGAACTGCACCAGCTTGTCGGTGCCCAGCGGCTGGTCGGCCTCGACGTCGAATTCATAGCGGCTGAGCTGCGTGGCCAGCGTGAAGTTGCTCCACTTGTTGACCATGTGCACCGAGGCCGCCCAGCGGTTGCCGTCGTCCTGCGGCCCCTTGCTGTCCAACTCGCCGTACATCACCGAGGCGCCCACGTCGGTCGCGACCGAGCCGCCCTTGATGTGGTAGATCGCCCGCAGGTTCACCTGGTTGCGCTCTTCGTAGCCGGCCCCGCTCTCGTTGACGACGTCGTAGGAGTAGCGCGCGCTGTCGCGGCTGCGGCCGGCACCGGTGCCCTCATCGGAGAAGTAGTAGGCGGCGTCGAGCGTCCAGTTGCCGACCGGGCGGGTGTATTTCACGCCCAGGTCCATGTCGTCGGCCAGGCCCACGTAGTAGTGCTGGCCGACCAGCCAGCCCGGCGACACGCCGTAGGGGCCGGCGCCGAAGGGGGCGCGGTTGACCCCGACCTGGAGCTGAGCGCCGTCGCCGAAATTGTAGCCCAGCCAGCCGGTGTGGATGAAGTTGTAGCCGTTGTAGAAACGGTATTCGAGCTTGCCGATGACGCCGTTGTCGTTGGCGTAGTCGAGGTTCAGGCGGATGGTGTCGAGGCCGACGTTGCCGGCGTCGTCGAAGGCGCGGGAGGGGCCGCCGGTGCCGTCACCGTAGTCGCCGATCACGTAGTTCACGCGCATCGCGCCGCCGACGTTCAGCTTGCCGCCGAACAGGCCGAAGGCGATCTCGTTGGACTTGGCGG
>JBNLCM010000094.1:0-18282 GCA_050303815.1 Rhodocyclaceae bacterium | reverse complement strand
CAAGGGCGACCTGTCACGTATGAACTATGCCCTGGGCTACCTGGTGCCGGAACTGCCGGCCCATATCACCAACGTGATGTGGGGCGGATACGACCTGCAGACCGGCGCCTACTACTACAACGCCGCCATGAACGAAGCGGCGCCCCACTACCGGATCAGCGAGCCGCGGCCCGACATCCTGTGGAGCCCAGAAGAGCTGGCCAATCAGGGCGCGCGTTGACCGTAGGGCGGGCTTCCGGTCCGCCAGTCCTCCCTCCCTCCCCGTGACGGATCGGGACCCGCCCTGCGCCTTTTCTGATTGCCCCGACAACGGCGACGCACCAGGAGCCGAATGACATGAAACGCCTTCTTCTCTCAGCCACCAGCCTGCTCGCGGCCGGTGCCATTCTCGCCGCGGACGCGCCGACCCGCCCTGCGGCACTCGATCGCCCGGCGATGACCACCACGCGCGCTACCCACATGGCGGCACTGGCGATCACCCGCGCCGGCGAGCGCCTGGTCAGTGTGGGCGAAGCGGGCGTCGTGCTGCTCTCCGACGACAACGGCCACGACTGGCGCCAGGCGGACGTTCCAGTCACGGTATCGCTCACGGGCGTGCAGTTTCTGGGCACCCGCACGGGCTACGCCACCGGCCACATGGGCGTTGTCCTGAAGACCTCCGACGGGGGCGAACACTGGAAGCGCGTCCTGGACGGCGTGCAAGCGGCGGAACTGGCGCTCCTGCGGGCACAGGCCGTGCGCGCGGCACTCCCGGCGGACGACGACCCGGCTGCCGACGGAGACGCGATCAAGCGCGCGAACCGCGCTCTGCGCGAGGCCCGGCTGCTGGTCTCCGACGGGCCGGACAAGCCCTTCCTGGGCCTCCATTTCATGGACACCGACAACGGGTTTGTCTTCGGCGCGTACAACCTCATCCTGCGAACCCGTGACGGTGGCAGGACCTGGGAGTCCTGGGCGGATCGCGTCACCAATCCGCGTGGTCTGCACCTGTATGGCATGACTGCGACCGGGAAGCACCTCTTCCTGGCTGGCGAGCAGGGGCTGCTGCTACGTGCCGATCTCGACGGCGGTCGTTTCGAGCCGCTCGAATCGCCCTACAAGGGCAGCTACTTCGGTATCGAATCGACCGGGAGTGGCCATATCCTCGCGTTCGGCCTGCGCGGCAACGCCTTCCATTCGGACGACGACGGCAATCACTGGCGGAAGATCGATACCGGGGTGAACGCTTCCATCTCCAGCGCCGCGCGCTTGCCTGACGGCGGCCTGATGCTGCTGAGCCAGCGTGGCGACCTCCTGAAAAGCCCCCCTTCCCTGTCCACATTCACGCTGGAACGCGCCAACCCCCCGCTTCCTATCGCGGATCTGGTGCTCGCACCTGACGGCACACCGGTCGCAGCCAGTCTGGCCGGCGTTCGACGGCTTGACGCCAAACGATAAGAACAGGACCGCTCCAAGGAGACACAGACGTGCATTCCGACACCATGGCCTCTCACCCGGTGATCCCGCGCCTCGAAGACTTCGATACGCGCTCGGGCTCCCTGCCTGAGCGCCTGCTATTCAACAACCGCCTGATCGTCGTCGTGCTGTGCCTGGTGGCGACCGTGGTTCTCGGCCTGCAGGCCACGCGCATCGAGCTCAACGCGAGCTTCGAGAAGATGATCCCCACCAGCCACCCGTTCATCGCCAACTTCCTGGCGCACCGATCCGAGCTGGCGGGTCTGGGCAATGCCCTGCGCATTGCGGTCGAGGCGCGAAACGGCACGATCTTCGACAAGACCTATCTGGACACCCTCGCGAAGATCAACGACGAAGTCTATCTGCTGCCCGGCGTCGACCGGCCCTACATGAAATCCCTGTGGACCCCGGCGACGCGATGGATCGCGGTGACCGAAGAGGGGCTCGACGGCGGCACCGTGATTCCCGATGACTATGACGGATCGGACGACAGCCTGCGCCAGGTGCAGGCCAACGTGCAGCGATCCGGCGAGATCGGTCAGCTGGTGGCGGGCAACTTCAAGTCATCGATCCTCTTCGTGCCCCTGCTCGACAAGGACCCCAAGACGGGCGACGACCTGGACTACGCCGACTTCGCCCGCCAGCTGGAGAACATCCGCAGCAAGTACCAGAACGAGCACATCGCCATCCACATCACCGGCTTCGCCAAGATCGTCGGCGACCTCATCGACGGGCTCAAGCAGGTCCTGTGGTTCTTCCTGCTGGCCGTGGGCATTGTCACCACCGTGCTCTATGTCTACACCCGCTGCGTGCGCAGCACCCTGCTGGTGATGGGCTGCTCCCTGGTGGCGGTGTTGTGGCAGTTCGGACTGCTGCACCTGTTCGGCTACGCACTCGACCCCTACTCCATCCTGGTGCCCTTCCTGGTCTTCGCCATCGGGGTATCCCACGGTGCGCAGAAGATGAACGGCATCATGCAGGACATCGGCCGAGGGACCCATCGCGTGGTGGCCGCGCGCTATACCTTCCGGCGTCTCTTCCTCGCCGGTCTCACTGCCCTGCTGGCCGACGCGGTGGGCTTCGCGGTGCTGACCATCATCGACATCCAGGTGATCCAGGAACTGGCCGTCATCGCCAGCATCGGGGTCGCGGTGCTGATCTTCACCAACCTGCTCTTGCTGCCCATCCTGCTGTCCTACACCGGCGTGTCTCCGGTCGCGGCGCAGCGTAGCCTGCGCGCGGAGAAGGCCGGCATCGAGTCGTCTTCGAAACTGTGGGGCTTCTTCGGCCTGTTCACCCAGCGCCGCTGGGCCGCGATCGCGCTGCTCACCGGCCTGGCGATGGCCGTCGGCGGCTACGCCGTCAGCCTCAAGCTGCAAGTGGGCGACCTTGACCCCGGCGCGCCCGAACTGCGCCCCGACTCGCGCTACAACCAGGATTCGGCGTTCATGGTGAGCAACTACGCCGCCAGCGCCGACATCTTCGTGGTCATGGTGAAAACCCCCGAGGACCAGTGCACGCGTTTCGGCGTGCTGTCCTCGGTCCGCGATCTGGGCCGACAGCTGGAGCAGTTGCCGGGCGTCGAATCGGTCAACTCCATGGCCAATCTGTCGCGCTTTGCGATGGTCGGTTACAACGAAGGCAACTTCAAATGGCTGGAACTGATCCCCAACAATGCGGCCCTCGGCGCGGTGCAGACGCGCGCGCCGCGTGAACTCTTCAACCAGGGCTGCTCGTTGCTGTCACTGTATGTCTATCTCAAAGACCACAAGGCCGACACCCTCAACGGCGTGGTCAAAGTCGCCCAGGCCTACGCCGACACCCACAGCACCGAGCAGGCGCAGTTCATGCTCGCCGCCGGCAGCGCCGGCATCGAGGCGGCGACCAACATCGTCGTCAAGCAGGCCATGCACGACATGCTGTACTGGGTCTATGGTGCGGTAATCGTCCTGTGCTTCGTGACCTTCCGCTCGTGGCGCGCGGTGGTGGCCGCGGTACTGCCGCTGATGCTCACGTCGATGTTGTGCGAAGCGCTGATGGTCAGCCTGGGCATGGGCGTCAAGGTGGCGACACTGCCGGTGATCGCACTGGGCGTGGGCATCGGCGTCGACTACGCCTTGTACGTGCTCTCGGTGTTGCTCGCCGGGCAGCGCGGCGGACTGTCGCTCGGCGAGGCCTACCACCGCGCGCTCACCTTCACCGGCCGGGTGGTGCTGCTCACCGGCGTCACCCTCGCGGCGGCGGTGGCCACCTGGGCCTTCTCGCCCATCAAGTTCCAGGCCGACATGGGCATCCTGCTGGCCTTCATGTTCGTGTGGAACATGTTCGGTGCGCTCATCTTTCTGCCGGCACTGGCGCACTTCCTGTTGAAGGACAAGCCCGTGGCAGAGGGGCGCTCACCTCACCCGGCCACCGGTTCGTCGTCTGACGCAAACGCGCGCCCCCACCCGACCCACGCAGGACAGATCGATGCTCGATATCCAGCTCCGGAATCTGCTTGAACAGGCCGCCGCCAGTGGCGTCCCCGATATGGCGGACGTGCCGATGGTGGCCGCCCGCGAGATCTACTCGGCCATTCTCGCCGCAGGCGATCTGCCCCCCGCCTCGGGCGTAGACATCAGCGAGCGCCGCATCGACGGCCCGGGCGGCACACTCGCATTGCGCATCTATCGCCCGCGCGGCGCCAGCGACCGTGGTGCGGTGTTGTACTCCCATGGCGGCGGCTTCTGCGTCGGTCGCCCGCAGGACTACGACGGGGTGTGCAGTACGCTCAGCCTCGAAGCCGATTGCGTGGTGGTGCAGTGCGACTACCGGCTGGCACCCGAACATCCGTTTCCGGCCGCGGTCGAGGACACCTGGGCGGCGCTCAACTGGCTGGCTGGACATGCCGGTGAACTCGGCGCCGATGCGAACCGCTTGGTCGTTGCCGGCGACAGCGCCGGCGCCAACCTGTCGGCGGTGATGGCGCTTCTGGCGCGAGATGCGGGCGGACCAGCGCTGCGCCAGCAGACGCTGATCTATCCGGTGGTGACGACGGTACCCGGTCAATTCGCTTCCGCTCGCGCGTTCGGCGAAGGCTATACGCTCACCCACCGCCTCGTCGAACGCTTCTACGCCGCCTACCTGAGCGAGCGAAAAGATGACGAGGACTGGCGCGCCGGCCCGCTGCTGAAGGAGGACGTGTCGAATCTGCCGCCGGCCTTGCTCATGGTGGCCGGCTACGACCCCTTGCGGGACGAAGGCATTGCCTACGCCGACAAACTCGCGAGCGCCAACACGCCGGTCAGCCTGATCGACTACCCCGGCCTCGCCCATGGCTTCATCAGCATGGGCGGGGCGCTCACTGCCGCCCGGCTGGCGGTCTCACAGGTCGCTCACGCCTGGCGTCTGGCGCTCGCACCCGCATCCCGGGAGAACACGGCATCATGAAGATTCTCGCCGCAGTCACCCACGCCGCCCGTTCGGCGATGCGTATCGAAACCCTCGATCTGGATGCGCCGCGCGATACCGAAATCCTGGTGCGCGTGGTGGCCACCGGTGTGTGCCACACGGACATCGTCGTGCGCGACGGCATGCTGCCCACCCCGCTGCCCGCCGTACTCGGACACGAAGGCGCCGGCATCGTCGAGCAGGTGGGCAGCAAGGTCACCAAGGTCGCGGTCGGCGATCACGTGGTCATGAGCTTCAACTCCTGCGGCCAGTGCCCCAGTTGCGAGGACCATGCGCCCAGCTACTGCCACGAGTTCTTTCCGCGCAACTTCCTCGCGGACCGGCCGGACGGCACCTCCGCATTGCGTGGCGACGACGGTTCCGTCCACAGCAATTTCTTCGGCCAGTCGTCCTTTGCCACCCATGCTCTGTGCCACCAGGCCAATGTGGTCAAGGTGCCCAAGGATGCGCCGCTCAAGCTGCTCGGCCCCCTCGCCTGCGGCGTCCAGACGGGCGCAGGCGCGGTGTTCGACACGCTCAAGATGACGCCAGGCCAGACCATTGCCGTGTTCGGCTGCGGATCGGTGGGCCTGTCGGCGGTGATGGCGGCCAAGGTGGCCGGTGCCCGGCAGATCATCGCCGTGGACACCCATGATGCGCGTCTGGATTTTGCCCGGAGCGTCGGTGCCACGCTGACGATCAACCCGGCGAACACGCCAGCGACCAACGCCATTCTTGCCGAGACCGGCTATGGCGTCGATCACGCCCTCGATACCACCGGGATTGCCGCGGTGATCCGCAATGCCGTTGAAAGCCTTGCCCCGCGTGGCACCTGCGGCATGATCGGTGTCGCCGGCGCGGGCGCCGAAGTCGTGCTCGACGAGGTGCACTTCCTCAGTGGCGGGCGCCGCCTGGTGGGCATTGTCGAGGGCGGGTCGATTCCCGATCAGCTGATCCCCAGGCTCATCGCCTTGAACGCTGAAGGCCGGTTTCCCTTCGAGCGCATGGTGACCTTCTACCCCTTTGCCGACATCAATACCGCCATCAGCGACTCGGAATCCGGCGTGTGCATCAAGCCGGTTCTGCTCATGCCTGAGCGCTGATCGCGGCGTCCGGAGTCCGCCATGCCCCGTCAAACCCGTGTCGTTCGCTTTTCCCGGACCGGTGGCCCCGAGGTGCTCTCGTTCTTCAACGAAACGCTCGCCCCGCCCGCATCGGGCGAAGTGCAGCTTCGCATCGAGGCCATTGGCCTGAACCGGGCGGAGGCAGCGTTTCGCGCGGGTCAGTACATCGAATCGCCGACCCTGCCGGCACGTCTCGGCTACGAAGCCACGGGCATTGTTGAAGCGGTTGGTGACGGCGTCAGCGAATTCACGACCGGCGAAGCGGTCTGCGTGCTGCCGGCGTTCTCGATGAACCGGTACGGTGTGTACGCGCAGCGCGCGATCGTGCCGGCAAGCGCGCTGGTTCGCCGCCCCAACGGCCTGGACGCGGTGGCCGCGGCGGCACTGTGGATGGCCCACATGACCGCCTGGGGCGCGCTGGTGGACATTGCGGGCCTCGGCCCGGGCGAAGCCGCGCTGATCAGCGCAGCCTCCAGCAGCGTGGGGCTCGCCGCCATCCAGACCGCACGCGCGGTGGGTGCCCGTCCGATCGCCATCACCCGCGACCCCGGCAAGCGCGACGCGCTGCTCAGGCATGGCGCGGAAGCGGTGGTGATCAGTGGCACCGGGGCCTTCGCGGAGGCGCTGCGAGCGGCCGCTGGCGGCGGCGCCAGACTGGCCTTCGACCCGGTCGCCGGCCCCGCCATCGCGTCGCTGGCCGACGCGCTCTCGCCGGGTGGCCTGCTGCTGGTGTATGGCAACCTCGCCGGACAGGCCGAGCGCACGCCCTTCCCCTTCTACGCCGCGGTCGGAAAAGGGCTGTCGATGCGCGGCTATCTGGTGTTCGAAGTCTTGCGCGACCCCGAGCGTCGCGAACGCGGGCGCGCGTTCATCGAGCAGCAACTGGCCCGTGGAGCCCTGTCCCCCGTCATCGACAAGGTGTTCGATTTCGACGACATCACGGACGCGCACCGCTATCTGGAATCCAATCAACAGGTCGGCAAGGTCGTCGTCCGCGTCGAGGGCTGAGCGCGGTGGCGCCTACCCATCGCGCCAGCCCGCCCGTCAGATCTCCGGTGCAAGCAGCGCTCGCAGCATCGCGCGCAAGTCCTCACGCAAGGCTGCCCCGCGATCCGCGGAGCAGACGGAGAGCATCTGCGATTCGATGGTCGCCACGCAACGGTTCCCCGCCTCGAGCATGGCCTCGCCAGCCGCGGTGAGTCCGATACGGATGATGCGCCCGTGCGACGGGTCCGGCTCGCGGGTCATCCAGCCACGGGCGGTCATCGACTTCACCATCTCGTTGGCCGCCTGCGGCGAGATCATGGCGCGCTCCGCCAGCTGGGCGTTGGACAGGCTCTCGCGCTTCAGGAAGGACAAGGCCGTGTATTGCGCAACGCTCAAACCGACGTCGGCCAGCGCGTCGCGCATCCGTCGGGTCATGGCGTGATGGGTCCGTCCCAGGAGATAGGCCAGTCCGATCGGCGACGACGCTTCGTCGGCCTCGCTCATTTTTTTTGCGCTCATGGATTGATCGTTCGCTTGGTATCGTCTAATCTTATCTCAAGTTACCTGATATTACCCTGATAACTGGAGACAAACACGTGTCACATTATGAAGGCCGTTGGCAAACGGTGAAGGTTGCGGTCGACAACAACATTGCCTGGGTGACGCTGAATCGCCCGGAGAAGCGCAACGCCATGAGCCCGACGCTCAATCGGGAGATGATCGACGTGCTCGAAACGCTCGAACTCGACGACGACGCGGGCGTGCTCGTGCTGACCGGTGCCGGTGAGTCCTGGACCGCCGGCATGGACCTCAAGGAATACTTCCGCGAAACCGACGGCAAGTCGGAAATCATGCAGGAACGCATGCGCCGCGATTGCTCCCAGTGGCAGTGGCGCCTGTTGCGCTTCTACTCGAAACCCACCATCGCCATGGTCAATGGCTGGTGCTTCGGCGGCGCGTTCTCGCCGCTGGTGGCCTGCGATCTGGCCATCTGCGCCGACGAGGCCGTGTTCGGTCTGTCCGAGATCAACTGGGGGATCCCCCCGGGCAACCTGGTCAGCAAGGCCGTCGCCGACACCATGGGCCACCGACAGGCGCTGTACTACGTGATGACCGGCGACACCTGGACCGGTACGGAGGCCGCCGAAATGGGCCTGGTCAACAAGAGTGTGCCGCTGGCCGAGCTGCGCGGGGAAGTCGAGGCGCTCGCCAGAAAGCTGCTCGAGAAGAACCCCGTGGTGCTGCGCTTCGCCAAGCACGGCTTCAAGCGCTGTCGCGAGCTGACCTGGGAGCAGAACGAGGACTATCTGTACGCCAAGGTCGATCAGTCCAACGGCCGCGATCCGGAACAAGGCCGCGCCCAGGGGCTCAAGCAGTTCCTCGACGACAAGACCATCAAGCCGGGCCTGCAGACCTACAAGCGCAACGCGTAGCGTCACGTGCCCCGGGCGGATCCCGGTCCGCCCGGGGAGCGCAACCGCCATAGAACGGTGCGCCCCATTCCCAGGAGGAGACCAGATGTTCGTCGCGCAGCTACTGATCAAAGGCCAGTCCAGAGCCGCCGCCGGGGCGGCCTTCCCCGCGGGGCCGGCCAGCACGCCCAGGGCCAACAGGCGCCTGTGCGAAAGGTTTGCCTATGCCGCCAGAATCGCCCCCCCGGCCCGTGAGATGGCGGGCGAGGCCCCGGCCAAGGGGGCTTCTCCAGCCTCCGGCTCGGCGGGGGCCGACGCCCGCACCGTACTGCACGGGATGACGGTCCGGCACGGACCGCGCCATGACCGGACCTGAGGCGGAGAGGAATCATGCAACTTGCAAGAATCGATGCCGAAGGGGTGCGCTATCGTGCCGTCGCCATCGGCAACCCGCGCGTCGACATAGCGCGCAATGCCGACGGCACCTGGGATCTGCGGCCGGGAGAGGCGCTGGCCGCCTACCCGGACCGACTGACCGACCGCCTCATCGAGGGCGCCGAGCGACACCCGGACCGCACGCTGGTCGCGCAGCGCGGCCCCGACGGCGCATGGGTCCGCATCAGCTACGCGCAGATGCTCGAGCGTGCCCGCGCCGTCGGCCAGGCGTTGCTGCAGCGGGGCTTGAGCGTCGAGCGTCCGGTGATGATTCTGTCGGGCAACGACCTTGATCATCTGACCCTGGCCCTGGCGGCGCTCCATGTGGGCATCCCCCACTGTTCGGTGAGCCCCGGCGCATCCCTGCTGTCCAGGGATTTCAACAAGCTGCACCACATGGTCGGCTTGCTCACGCCGGGTCTGGTGTATGCCGCCGAAGGGTCGCTCTATGATGCGGCCCTCGACGCCACCGTACCCGCAGACGTCGAAGTAGTCACCGCCGACGGGCACCTCAAGGGGCGCAGGGCCACGGCCTTTGCCCAACTGCTCGACACGACCCCGACGAACGTGGAAGCGGCCCACGAAGCAGTCGGCCCCGACACCATCGCCAAGTTCCTGTTCACCTCGGGCTCGACCAAGATGCCCAAGGCGGTGATCACCACCGAGCGCATGCTGTGCGCCAACCAGCAGATGCTGCTGCAGACCTTTCCCTGTTTCGCCGAGACGCCACCGGTGCTGCTCGACTGGCTGCCGTGGAATCACACCTTCGGCGGCAGCCACAACGTGGGCATCGTGCTCTATAACGGCGGCACGCTCTACATCAGCAACGGACAGCCGACGCCCGCAGGATTCGTGGAAACCCTGCGCAACCTGCGCGAAGTCGCACCCACGATGTACCTGGACGTCCCCAAGGGCTGGGAAATGCTCGCGGACGCCCTGGAGGCCGACGCGGAACTGCGCGAGATCTTCTACTCGAAGATGCAGCTGTTCTTCTTCGCCGGCGCGGGGCTGTCTCAGGCGGCCTGGGACAAGCTCGACCGGGTATCGGAAGCCCACTGCGGCGAGCGCATCCGCGTGATGACCGGACTGGGGATGACGGAAACCTCCCCGTCGTCCATGTTCTCCACCGGCCCGCTCATCGGTGCCGGTTACGTGGGGCTACCCGCGCCGGGCTGCGTCGCACGGATGGTCCCGGTGGACGGCAAGCTCGAGGCGCGCTTTGCCGGCCCCCATGTCACCCCCGGCTACTGGCGCCAACCCGAGCTCACCCGCGAGGCTTTCGACGAGCAAGGCTATTACGCTACGGGCGACGCGCTGGCTTTCGCCGATCCGGAATGTCCGGGCCTGGGCATGGTCTTTGATGGCCGCATCGCCGAGAACTTCAAGCTCAGTTCGGGCACCTTCGTGAGCGTCGGCCCGCTGCGTGCGCGCATTGTCGCGGCCGGCGCGCCCTGTGTTCAGGACGCGGTGATCACCGGCATCAACCGTGACGAGATCGGTGCCTTGATCATCCCGCGCGTCGAGCTCTGTTCGCATCTTGCCGGCTTGCCCGCGCATGCGCCCATGGGCGAAGTGCTGACCACGCCCGCCGTGCAGGCCTTCTTCCAGTCGCTGCTCGATCGCGTCAATGCGGATGCGACAGGCTCGGCCAGCCGGATCGAGTACCTGGTGGTGCTCGACACGCCGCCTTCGGTGGACCGTCACGAAGTCACCGACAAGGGATCGATCAACCAGCGTGCCGTGCTGGCCAATCGCGCGGAACTGATCGACGCCATGTACGCCGGCCGGGCCGCGGGCATGTTCACCCGGAAGCGCAAGGCGTGAACCTCGATACGCTCGTCGCCATCGACGTGCACGTCCATGCCGAGATCTCATGCCGCCTCGCGCCTGACGACTATGGAAAGGCCTTCGACGACGCCGCTGAACGCTACTTCAAGTTCTCTCACCGACCGACGATCGCCGAGACCATCGCCTACTACCGGGAGCGCAATCTCGGCCTGGTGATGTTCACCGTCGACGCCGAATACGAAACCGGCCGCCGACGCATTCCGAACGAAGAGGTCGCCGAGGCGGCGCTGGAGAACAGCGACATGATGATCGCCTTCGCCAGCATCGACCCCCACAAGGGCAAGATGGGGCTGCGCGAGGCACGGCGCCTGATCGAGTCGTACAAGGTCGGTGGCTTCAAGTTTCACCCGACGCTTCAGGGCTTCTACCCCAACGACCCGATAGCCTATCCACTCTATGAACTGATCGCCGAGTACAAGCTGCCGGCCATCTTCCACAGCGGCCATTCGGGCATCGGCACGGGCATGCGAGGCGGTGGCGGGCTGCGGCTGAAGTACGCCAACCCCATCCACCTGGACGACGTCGCCGCCGACTTTCCGGACATGACGGTGATCATCGCCCACCCCTCCTGGCCCTGGCAGGACGAAGCCCTGTCGGTGTGCCTGCACAAGCCCAATGTGTACATCGACCTCTCTGGCTGGTCCCCGAAGTATTTCCCGCCCCAATTGGTCCGCTACGCCAACACGCAGCTCCAGCACAAGATGCTCTTCGGTTCGGACTTTCCCCTCATCACGCCCGAGCGCTGGATGCGGGATTTCGAGACAGCCGGCTTCCGACCCGAGATGGCGCCACTGATCTTCAAGGAGAACGCCGCCCGCATGCTCAGCCTGAGCCCCTGAGCGACCGATTGCATGTACCCGACGGCCTCTCGGCTCTCCCTCCCTGGCTCCGTCGGTTGTCCCGCCCGAAGTCCTTCGGGCGGGATTTTTTCGGTCCATGCCGAGGCCAGCGCCGCATGCCCGGCGACCCGCGAGGGGTCCGTCGCGCGGCCGCGCCACCGCTCGCCCCCGAAGCCGCCGCGGCGGCCGTGCGCAAAGCCGGCATCCGTGCCCTGGCCGGCGACATCGACGCGCCGGGCAGCGCAACAGAGTTCGCTGGCGCCCACGTCTCGCCGGCCCCCCTCACCCACACCTGGGCCATGGGCATGCGCCCGGCCGACAGCCTCGACCGAAAGGTCGCACACACGTTCTTCGCGGCATTGGGCGAATCGGTGACGACCGGTCCCGGCCGAACCCAGGTCAACGACTTCCGCACCGTGCTGGCCACCTGGCTTGACCGCCTGCCGGCTGCCACGGGACGACGTCTCCAGGCAGATGCCACGCGCCTCTGCCGGACGACGACCGCGACGCCTCGATCGGCCCCCTTGAGACCAGAGGCGCACAGGCTATCGCCCCGCCCGGATGCCATGGCAAACCTCAACACCGATTCGGCGGGCCCCGTCACCAGGCACGCATCCTTGCCGAACGGTTCTTCAATCGCCTCAAACCAGGCCAGCGCCTGGCGACCCATTGCGACAAGCCCGCCTCGCGCGCCCATGCCGGCCTGCGACTGGCAGGCTCATGCATACGGCGACTGTCCGCACGCCCTAGAACCGCTGCTGCCGTGCCTCCGCCTCGATCAGCCGCACGAGGTACAGCGCGGGCGCGTCCATCTTGTCGACCGGAACGGCCGCGAAGCCCAGGTTCATGCCGCGGATTCGCGTTTCCTCGTTGATGGAGTACATCGAGAGGGGCCGGAACACGACGCCGTCGCGCAAAGCCTCGGCCGACAGCTTGGCGTCGTCCAGCGGCACATCGAAGCGGACCGGCAGGTGCAAGCCCGCAGCACCGCCGAAGGGTGTGACCAGGCCGTCCAGGCGACTCACCAGCAGCTCGCGCAGGCAGTCGCGGCGGGCCTCGTAGATGCTGCGCATGCGGCGCAGGTGCGTGGTGAAGTGCCCACCGTCGATGAACTCCGCCAGCGCCGCCTGTTCGAGCATGCGGCCTTCCCGGTAGAGTTCGGCGTTGCCCACCGTGAAGGCCTCGACCAGGTCCTGCGGCACCACCAGGTAGGCGAGCCGCAGGCCCGGGTACATGACCTTGCTGAAGGTCCCGACGTAGATGACCCGCTGCGCCGTCGACAGGCCGAACAGGGAGGCCACCGGGTGGCTGTGGTAGCGGATCTCGTTGTCGTAGTCGTCCTCGACGATCCACACATTGTTCTTCTCGGCGTACTCCAGCAGCCGCAGGCGCCGCTCCAGCGAGAGCACGGCGCCGGTCGGATACTGGCTCGAAGGCGAGACGAAGATCATCCGTGGCGGGATCTCCCAGTCCGACTCGCGCGGCATCAGCCCGCTGTCGTCGACGGGCACCGGGTGAATGCGCAGATCGGTGGCGGCCAGCACGTTGCGCGCGCCCCAGTAGCCCGGGTCCTCCATCCACACCGTGTCGCCCACGTCGGTCAGCAGCCGCGCGCAGAGGTCCAGAGCCTGGTGCGATCCGTTGAGGATCAGGACCTGCGCCGGCGAGCAGGACATCATCCGGGTGACCTTCAGATAGTTGGCGAGCACCGCCTTGAGCGGCCCGTAGCCGCCGTAGCCGTACTGGGCCAGGTGGCGCTGCTCGTGGCGCATGTGCTTGGCGATCAGGCGCCGCCAGGTGGCGAAGGGAAAATCCGTGACGTCGGGAATGCCAGGCATGAAGGCGCCGGTCTGCAGCCGGCTGCTGGCGGCGTTGGAGACGATGCGATTGCCGCGCCGCGACATGCCGTCGGCCCGGTGCCCGATAAGTCGACGCGGGCGTGTCGGCGAAGGGGTGCTGATCACCGCCTCGGACACGAAGGTGCCCGCGCCGACCCGGCTCTCCAGGTAGCCCTCGACCAGCAGCTGGTCGTAGGCGCGTACCACGGTATTCCGCCCCAGGCCGAGTTCCGAGGCCAGCACCCGGGTCGGCGGCATGGCCGTGCCGCTCTCCAGGCGCCGGTCGAGTATGGCCTGGCGGATACACAGGTAGAGCCGCGTGCGCTGCCCCGACACCACGGGCTGGGCGGCAAATTCCTGCACGATCACTTCACGTCCGAGTTCGTAATCCATCGCAGCGCAACACAAATTGGACCCACAAAACTCTACCAAATTGGATCGACAGAGAACCGATTTTATCGCCTAGCATGACTCGAACATCACCGGAAGCGATGCCCGCCGAATAGCGGCATCACGGCACGGGAACAGGAGAGGTCTGCATGAGCGCACCCACAAACGGCAACAGCGACACCCACGTCACGTTCCGCAATGTCCAGAAGACCTACGACGGCGAGAGCCTGATCGTACGCGACCTGAACCTGGACATCCGGCGGGGTGAGTTCCTGACCCTGCTCGGACCGTCCGGCTCCGGCAAGACCACCTGCCTGATGATGCTGGCGGGCTTCGAGACCCCCACCGGCGGCGAGATCCGCCTCGATGGCCAGGTCATCAACCGGGTGCCACCCCACAAGCGCAACATCGGCATGGTCTTCCAGAACTACGCCCTGTTCCCCCACATGACGGTGCTGGAGAACCTGCGCTTTCCCCTCAAGGTGCGCAAGCTGACCGGCGCCGAGGTGGATGCCAAGGCCCGCAGGGCCCTCGACATGGTGCAGCTGGGGGCCTTCGGCACCCGCTACCCTCAGCAGCTCTCCGGCGGCCAGCAGCAGCGCATCGCGCTGGCCCGGGCGCTCGTCTTCGAGCCGCAGCTGGTGCTGATGGACGAGCCGCTGGGCGCGCTGGACAAGAACCTGCGCGAGCAGATGCAGCTCGAGATCAAGCACATCCAGCAGCGCCTCGGCATCACCGTGGTATTCGTCACCCACGACCAGAGCGAGGCGCTGACCATGTCGGACCGCATCGCCGTATTCGACAAGGGCGTGATCCAGCAGATCGACTCCGCCACCCGGCTCTACGAAGAGCCCTCCAACTCCTTCGTCGCCAACTTCATCGGCGAGAACAACGCCCTGGTCGGCACCGTGGCCGAGGTGCGCGGCGAGGAATGCGAGGTCCGGCTCGCCTGCGGCGCCACCGTCCGGGCCCGCACCGGCAACGTCGCCAGCGGCCTGCAGACCCTGCTTTCGATCCGACCCGAGCGGGTGGCCCTGAACGGCGAGGCGCAGGCCTGCGCGAACCGCTTCGATGCCACCGTGCGCGAGCTGATCTACCTGGGCGACCACGTGCGCATCCGGGTCGAGCTGCTCGGCAACACCGACTTCACGATCAAGACCCCCATCTCGCATCTCGACCACGCGATGCGCCCCGGGGATTCGATTTCTGTCGGCCTCGATGCCGCGCACGTCCGTGCGCTCGACCCGATGCCGGCCGCCTGAAGCGCCACCCACCACACCGAAGCAGGAGAACATATCCATGAAACTCTGCAGCGCCCTCGCCCGCGGCTCCGTCGCACTCTCGATCGCCAGTCTGGCCCTGAGTGCCAGCGCCGACGTCACCGTCATCTCCTTCGGTGGCGCCAACCAGAAGGCCCAGGACAAGGCCTTCTATGAACCCTTCGCCTCCACCGGCGCAGGCAAGGTGATCGCCGGGGAGTACAACGGCGAGCAAGCCAAGATCAAGGCCATGGTCGAAGCCGGCCACGTCACCTGGGACGTGGTCGAGGTCGAGTCACCCGAGCTGGTGCGCGGCTGCGAGGAAGGCCTCTACGAGAAGCTCGACTACACCCGGATCGGTGCCAAGACCGACTTCCTGGGCAAAGCGGTCTCCGACTGCGGCATCGGCATTTTCGTGTGGTCCACTGCGCTGGCCTACAACGCCGACAAGCTGGCCAACGCGCCCACATCCTGGGCGGATTTCTGGGACACCAAGAACTTCCCGGGCAAGCGCGGCCTGCGCAAGGGGGCCAAGTTCACCCTCGAGTTCGCGCTGCTCGCCGACGGCGTGGCGCCCGCGGACGTCTACACGGTGCTCGGCACCAAGGCCGGCGTGGAGCGTGCCTTCAAGAAGCTCGACCAGATCAAGGGTGACATCCAGTGGTGGGAGGCCGGCGCCCAGCCGCCGCAACTGCTGGCTTCCGGCGATGTGGTCATGAGTGCCGCCTACAACGGTCGCATCGCCGCCGCCCAGAAGGAAGGCAAGAATCTGCGGGTGGTCTGGAACGGCAGCATCTACGACGTGGATTCCTGGGCCATCCCCAAGGGGACGCCCAAGCGCGACGAGGCCTACCGCTTCGTCAAGTTCGCCAGCGAGCCCCAGAACCAGCGCGTCTACTCGGCCGAGATCCCCTACGGTCCGACCCACGTCCAGGCGGTCAACGGCATGGATCCCAAGATCGTCGCCGACCTGCCCACCGCGCCGGAGAACCTGAAAGGCGCGCTGGCCAGCAACACCGAGTTCTGGGTCGAGCACGGCGAGGATCTCGAGCAGCGCTTCAACGCCTGGGCCGCGCGCTGAGCGCCTGACCGATGCGCTGCCGCCCCCCCGCGGGGCCGGCAGCGCCCCACAGACCCCACCCGGATCCGCCGATGACCACCGCCACCGAGAACGCCGTGTTCGCGCCGCCGAACGACGGGCGCCCGCTCAGGAAGCGCCTGCGCAGCGCCGAGCGCCGCCGCAAGCTGCTCTACGGCTGCCTGATCCTGCCGCTGGCGGTCTTTCTGATCGTCGCCTTCGTGTGGCCGATCGCCTCGCTCCTCGCCCGCAGCGTGGACAACCCCGAGGTGCACGACAACCTGCCTGACACCCTCGACCAGCTCGCCGAGTGGCCCGGCAAGGACCTCCCGCCGGCCACCGCCTTTGCGGCCTTCGCCCGAGAGCTGGCGGCCGCCAAGGGCAGCCCGGCCCTGCCTGCGGTCGCCAACCGGCTCAACCGGGAAGAGACCGGTTATCGCTCCCTGGTCATGAAGACCGCCCGCAAGTTGCCCTTCGAGCCAGGCGTCGACCCGCAGGCCGCACTGATCGAGATCGACGAACGCTGGGGCGAGGTTGCCACCTGGCAGGCGGTGCGCCGCGCCGGTGGGGCGCTCACGCCCTTCTACCTGCTGGCGGCGGTCGATCGCAGCGTCGCCGCCGACGGAAGCGTGGTGGCGGTACCCGCCGACGAGGCGGTATATCTGGACGTGCTGCTGCGGACCTTCTGGATGAGCCTGGTGGTCACGGTCTGCTGCCTGCTGCTCGGCTTCCCGGTGGCCTACCTGATGGCCATGCTGCCGGCCAGGCGCAGCAACGCCCTGATGATCTTCGTGCTGCTGCCGTTCTGGACCTCGGTGCTGGTGCGCGTCGCCGCCTGGATCGTGCTGTTGCAGAACGAAGGCTTGATCAACCGCCTGCTGATCGCCACCGGGCTCGTCGACAGCCCTCTGCAGCTGCTCTTCAACCGGGTCGGGGTGTACGTGGCCATGGTCCACATCCTGCTGCCCTTCATGGTTCTGCCGCTGTTCTCGGTCATGAAGGGGATCTCGCCGGTCTACATGCGCGCCGCCATCTCGCTCGGCTGCCCGCCCTTCAAGAGCTTCTGGAAGGTGTACTTCCCGCAGACCCTGCCCGGCATCGGCGCGGGCACCCTGCTCGTCTTCATCATGTGCATGGGCTACTACATCACCCCGGCCCTGCTCGGCAGCCCGCAGGAGCAGATGGTCAGCTACTTCATCGCCTTCTACACCAACCAGACCATCAACTGGGGCATGGCCGCCGCTCTCTCGGCCGTGCTGCTGGCCGCGACCCTGGCGCTGTACATGGCCTATGCCCGCTACCTGGGACCGACCCGGACCCAGGCCGGAAAAGCCCGCTGAGGAGGACACGAGCCATGCTGCAACCCTACGCCTCCCCGCTCGAACGCCTCTGGTTCGTGGGCCTGCGCCTGCTGGTCGGGCTGGTGCTGCTGTTCCTGTTCCTGCCGATCCTCGTGATCGTGCCCCTGTCGTTCAACTCGGACACCTTCCTGATGTATCCGATGGCCGGGCTCTCGATGCGCTGGTACGAGGAGATCTTCACCTCGCCGGCCTGGCGGCAAGCGATGATGAACAGCCTGATCGTCTCGCCGCTGTCGACCCTGCTGGCCATGGTGCTGGGCACCCTTGCCTCGATCGGGCTGGTGCGCACGGAGTTTCCCGGCAAGGCGCTGCTGACCGCGATCCTGATCTCGCCGATGGTGGTGCCGGTGGTGATCGTGGGCGTGGCGATGTACATCTTCTTCGCCCCCCTGGGCCTCACCGGCAGCTACACCGGCCTGGTGCTCGCCCACGCGGTACTCGGCGTGCCCTTCGTGGTCACCACCGTCAGCGCCACGCTGCAGGGCTTCGACTTCAACCTGGTCCGCGCCGCGTCGAGCCTGGGCGCCAACCCGCTGGTGGCCTTCTTTCGCGTGACCCTGCCGCTGGTGGCCCCGGGGATCATCTCGGGCGGCCTGTTCGCCTTTGCGACGTCCTTCGACGAGGTCGTTGTGACCCTGTTCCTCGCCAGTCCCGAGCAGGCCACCCTGCCGCGCCAGATGTTCTCGGGCATCCGCGAGAACGTCAGCCCGGCGATCGCCGCGGTGGCGACCATCCTCATCGTGCTGTCGATCCTGATGCTGATCACCCTCGAATGGCTGCGCCGTCGCAACGAGCGCATTCGCAGCGGCCGTTCCTGACCCTACCCC